>DASSCG010000196.1:0-3081 GCA_035697925.1 Pyrinomonadaceae bacterium | reverse complement strand
TTTGAGTGGTCTTAGATAGCTGATCGTTAAATCGGCGGTCGTTGCTTTTTCATCCGGGGGCAACACAGAAATAATCGCGAAGGCAGTCGCTGAATCGATTAAGGAAGCAATCGCGCCTCCATGCACGACCCCGTTGTTTTGCTTTAAATCATTTGTGATTTGAAGACTGAGAGTGGCTGTGCCTGGCGCCACAGTTTCCAGTTCAATCCCCAGAAGCTTGGCGAAGGGAACTGAGGCGAGTGCTTTCTGAATTCGTTCGACCTGTTCAGCCGTGAGCGTTTCACTGTTCATGAACGGTAGCTCTCGCCTGAATCAATCGGCTCGACTATAACGGCAGTGCCATAAGCAAGGACCTCTGTAACTCCGGTGGAAAGTTCGGTGGTGTCATACCGGGCGCCGACGACGGCGTTGGCTCCAATTTCGGTGGCATGCTGAATCATGATGTCGAACGCGTCGGAGCGCGTGTCCTCGCAGAGTTTGGTCCAGACTGTAATGTTTCCACCGACCACCGTCTGCATCGTAGCTCCGATGGTCGCGAAGATGTTGCGCGAGCGCACGACGATACCTCGCACGACCCCCAGGTTCTGAGTAACACGATAATTCGGCAGCTCAAAAGCAGTTGTTACCATCGTGTGAGAAACTGAATAGCGTGGCGGGCTCACCGCATAGGGCGTTCTTTTTTCGGGAAAGTTTGAACTCATTTTGTTGTCCTTTGCCGGGTCTTGCTTGTGAAGAGAGTGGTTTTCGTCGACGGCTTGCGATCTTCGGCATCGGGGATCCAGAGGTAAGTTTTTAAATCGCAGCGCCCGCGTTGATTAAAAATTACACCTTCGGCCTCTAACATGCGCTGTTGTTTGTCGTGGGGCAAGACAACTCTGCCAGTCGAACAGGCGCCCTGCGCGTTGATCACCCTGTGCCAGGGGGTTTTGTCAGCTGACGCATGCATTACAAAGCCCACTGTTCTCGGTGTGTAACCGTCACCCAGTATTTCCGCGAGCTGACCGTAAGTCATGACACGGCCGCGAGGAATAGCTCGGACGATTTCATAAACGCGCTCACGGTAACCCTTGCTATTCTGCATTGACGTTGTTGATTCGAAGGCTAATCAATTGTTCGCAACACTGCGCGGACAGGTGAGCCGTCCCCACTTCCGCTCGCAATTCTGAGCGGGAGGCAAATCAATTCATAAATACCGGCGCCCACCTCACGAAGGTCCAGACCTTCCACTATCACAATCCCTTTGGAGAGCATGGCACGATGAGTTTCGTGCGTCTTCGATTTAAATCGCTCGATTGAAAGGTAGTCGATTCCTACCAGTTTTGCGCCTTGACTAATGAGACGCTCTGCCGCGCTCAGATCCAAATGAGTGAAGTCATTGTGGAAGACTGGGTTTTCGCCTGCCCAGAAATTGGAGTTACGAGTTTTAAAAAGCACTCGCTCGCGGCCCGGCTGACAATTGGCTGCAATGAAGCTTGCGTCAATCGTCGTAATGTCTTCGGGCACCTCTACTACTTGAGCCCCACCAATCAGAACTTCAAGTGACAACGACTCGACGTGTCCGCCGCCCGCGATGAAGTGTGCGGGAGCATCTACGTGCGTCCCGGAGTGTGCGCCCATGTAAAGCAGAGACACGTTAGCTGAATCGCCTTTGTCGAGCGATTTCCAGCTCTTGATTTCAATTCCAGGATCGCCGGGATATGTGGGTGTGCTTTCGGAAAGCCGAACGCTGACATCATACATGCGCATAAAGGTTTGTGTTGCAGCCGCGGGCATAGTAGTTGTCGGTCTGGAAGAGTGTCAAACGTGGCGCTCTGTTGAGAAGTGTCATATCTTTCATGACGAACCAGTAATTCAAGGTTAGGACGAGACGATCCACGAAATCACACGAAATATCACGAAATTCTTCGTGTTGGCTGGTGTGTTTTTGTGGATCGTTTCTTCTGGAGGACTCAGAAAATTTGACCATCACCCAAACTTTCTAATCAACGTGAGTTCTTGCAGCAATACTAATCACTGCGTTAGCATCGAACCGCTCCTTCCATGAATAGATCGGCATCGGAGACCGTCATAGAACCCTCTTACGAACGAGAAAAACTACCACGACTGGCGGCCTCCAGTTATCTGAATTCTGCTCCGCTGATATGGAGTTTTCTCCATGGCTCACGTCGCGGGACTGTGAATCTAAATGATCCTGTTCCTGCGCGATGCGCGCAATTACTGGCCGAGGATGCCGTCGAAGCGGCGTTAATTCCGGTTATCGAGTATCAGCGCCTACCTGACGTATCTCTGGTTCCGGACGTCTGTGTCGGATCGAATGGTAATGTCCGGAGCGTAGTACTGGTGACGAAGGCCAGGGAGCTGAAGGAAATCCGTTCCGTGGCGCTGGACGAGTCGTCGCGCACTTCGGCGGCGTTGTTGAAAATTATCTTCCTTGAGTTTCTCGGGTTAGAGCCTGCCTGGGCGACGTCAGCGCCAAATGTTGAACTCATGCTCAGAGATAATGATGCTGCACTGATCATTGGCGACCCGGCTATGACTTTCGCCAGAAATGATCTGCGTGTCGTAGATATGGCAGGTCTCTGGCGTGAGTACACGGGACTGGGGTTCGTCTTTGCTGTGTGGGCAGTGCGAAATAAGAACTTATCCCAAGTGGGACGGACTGATTTTGCAGCGGCGCGAGATGAGGGACTCCAGAGCCTCGAGGATATTCTTTCTCACTATGAGCAAGAGATCCCTCTTGCACGTAATGAACTTGAGGAATACCTCACCAAGGACATCACTTTTTACATTGACCAGCCTATGAAGGCTGGGATGAAGTTGTATTTTGAATTGGCTTACAAGCACCGTTTAATTCCAGAGCTAAAAGAACTGCAACTTATTGAAACCTTTAAGGTGGCATAGGACGAACAGAGTGGTGAATCGGCGGTCGATTGATTAAGAGCTTCTTCAAGTAATAGACTATGAGCATGCCAACGGACGTTGCCAAAATTCTTGAGCGAACGCTTGCGGGAGAACGCCTTTCGGTCGGCGAATGCACGAACCTCCTTGAATCGTATGACGTCGCGGCGATCGGTGCTGCTG
>DASSCG010000195.1:0-4933 GCA_035697925.1 Pyrinomonadaceae bacterium | reverse complement strand
TTACTAAGGGGTACGTTGGCGTTGATGCGAAGACCGGTCAGTTTCTCTGGCGCTATAAGGAAGTAGCAAAAGGTCCGGCACAATACTTCACTCCTATTGCGCGCGGTGAATATGTGTACGGAGGCGCTTTAGGTGTCGGAGGTGGTATGGTTCGCTTGAAGCCGGCCAGCGACGGAATAGCCGCCGAGCAAATGTACTTTCAGCGTGGACTTCCTAACGGCATCGGTGGGGCCGTCCTGGTCGGTGACCATATTTACGGTACGGAGGTCGGCCAGAACCTGGTATCGGCAGACTTCATTACGGGGAAGGTGAAATGGCAGGACAAGAGTTTCGGCTGGGCTTCGCTGGCTTACGCGGATGGCCATTTATACCTTCATGGCATTAATGGAGACGTCGCGTTGGTCGAGGCTACTCCTGAAGCATATCGCGAGAAGGGACGTTTCACTCCACCGGCGCAACCGAAGAAGAAACAGGCCGGGCCATTTCCGGAGGGAGCATTCGCGTATCCAGTGATTGCTAATGGCAGGCTTTATATTCGCGATCTTGGAACGTTGTGGGCCTACGACATCAAACAAAGCCCTTAGGGCAGTGATATTTTTTCGCCGACGATAGTTCTGTGAAAGCAGCGGCTGAACGGGCAAGAAAACTAAGATAATTCAGAGGTCGTATTGTAAAGAGGCGCTCCAGTCGATGAATTGGATTGAGCAAGCCAAAATAATTTTTAATGTCCCGAAACCACTTCACTTCTGCAATTACCAGCACTGCTGTGAGTGCGCCGAACACGATCAAACTCTTTTGAACTCGGATGTCGATTCTATCGGCTTAGAGCAGCTAGGGAATCCTGGTTGGGACCCGCTCTGCTTTTGTTCACCCGAGGGATTGTTGTATTACATGCCGGCCGTCGTCCGAATCACCTTGCACACTATGGAAAGACCTCAGGAAATGTATCTTGACCAGATGCTCTTTCATTTGATTCATGACGGGAAGGACAACCGGATAGTGACCGCTTGTAGCGAAGAGCAGCGAGAATTTGTCGCAGGCTTTCTTCAGCACCTGGTCGAAAATTACTCGTCCGAAATTGAGGCGGGCTTTTACTCCTCAGATGATATCCTGAGGGCACACGAGATTTGGAACGTCCCCAAAACATGATAAATACATTCTGTCGGCGCTAAATACCGGCTGCATTTAAAAGGTGAAATATTATGTGTCGAAACATCAAAACCCTGCACAATTTTAAACCTCCGGCGACTGATGAAGAGATCCGTGCTTCCTCGTTGCAGTTCGTACGAAAATTGAGCGGCTTCACAAAGCCCTCAAAAACTAACGAACTCGCCTTTAACCGCGCCGTGGACCAGGTGGCGCAAGCGGCCCACGACCTACTGAACTCTCTGGTAACTAATGCTCCAGCGAGGGATCGAGAAGTTGAAGCCGCAAAGGCGCGTGCACGGACGGCCAATCGCTTTCATTCTTCCGCGAGCACGCCTGGGGTCTAGGTGGTTTAAAGGCATTGAACTCCCAATAGACTGGCCGCGTTCTTTAAGGTAGTGAAAATAACTCCGTCTGAAAGAGTCGCTAGCTCACCATGCGCTTTTAGTGCAGGTTGTCGCCAAATATTCAAAAAGGAGTTTTCATGTGGCTACGTAACTTAATCGTCGCCGGTTTGGTTGCCCTGACCTGTACCGCTTGCGGTCCGACTGAAAAAAAGCCGGCGACGCCGGGCGAAGTGAAAGCCTTTGCCTCAGTTTGTGACAAAGCAAACGACAGTAAGCGAGTTGCGGTTGAGGGATATTTGCGATTACCTGAAGAAGTAAACCGAAAGATAGGCCCAGTACTGAGACTCTATCCAACGCCCGAATTCAGCGGCAAACCCATCGGCGTATCTACGGAAATCGGGAGCCAGCCAAATCAGATAGCAATGATACCGAAGGAATTCACCGACAAAGATCTCAAGGTCAACATAGCAAACGGGCAGGTGGCTGGTTTCGGGGAGAAGGTGAAAGTGTCCGGCGATGTTTATTACCCAATGGTCGGGCAGGACTTTCAATGTGCGCTCAGCAACCCACTTGTAGAGTTAGTTAAATGACAATCCACCATCTGTGGGTAGTCGAACCTCGCCTATTTCGATGGCTAATCGGGTAATTGAGACTGCCAGACTAATTCTTCGGCCAATTACAATCCGTGATGTGGATATGCTGCACCAGATATGGACCGAACCGGAGGTTCGAGACTATCTCTGGGATGGCGAGATAATTGCCACCGACCGAGTTCGTTCTTTAGTTGATACCAGCTTACAGTCGTTCAAGGAAAAGGGATTCGGTTTGTGGGCCATTTGGCTGCGCCAGATGGATTCTCTAATCGGGTTTTGCGGGTTTTGGTTATTTCACGATCCTCCTAAATTGGAATTATTGTACGGCGTCTCGTCGGCCCACTGGCATAAGGGACTCGCCACTGAAGCCGCCCGGGCGATGTTGAATTACGGATTCGACGAACTTTCGTTCGACCGAATCGAAGCCAGCACTGACGTAGCAAACCTCGCGTCAATCCGGGTAATGGACAAAGCCGGAATGACTTTCTGGAAGCGCGAAATCACAAACGGCCTGGATACGATTTATTATTCGATTTCGCGAGAGGATCAGAGATCACAATTTTCTGAAGGAGGTGACCGTGCGAAAGATTAATTGGGTTAGAGTCATCGTTGGTGGTTTGGTCGCGGCAGTGATCTGTTTTTTCTCGGATGGGCTGTTGCACGAGAAAATAGTAGGGGCAGATTGGAAAGCGGTATACGACAACCTTGGAGCCGCACTTCCGGCTCCACATAGCGTGTCTATGGTCTACTTTGCGATCTTCGAGTTGGGCCGCGGCATGCTGTCGATGTACCTCTACGCGATGACAAGAGCTTATTGTGGGCCTGGGCCAAAGACCGCGGCGTATGCAGGCATAGTAGCGTGGCTGGCTTTCTCGGTAACCGGGCCTGCTGAGTTTATTCCACTAGGGTTCTACTCGAATGCTCTATGGATAAAAGTCGGCGCATATCAACTGGTTACCTCAATCGTCGCCGCAATCGCAGGCGCAGCTCTTTACAAGGAAGGTGTCGCGCCTGTCGAGTCGCCAGTCAGATAACTCTATGTGGAGTGCGCCGGCAGGACGTAGCCGCGACGGCGCTTTGGATTGCGCCTGATTCAAAGCGGTGTCGCGCTACGCGTGCCACCGCACTCCTGGTTGAGGGGTTGAATGTCAGCTGCAGAGAACAAGGCCATCGTGACCCGGTTCTATGAAGAACTATGGAATGGCCGTGTTCTCAATGTTGCAGATGAGATCTTTGCTAAGAATTGCGTGACTCATCAGCTTCGTTCGGGCGCTGAGCCCATTGCAGTGCCAAGAGGTCCGGAAGAAATTAAGCACCATGTCGCCGACTGGCTTCGTGGATTCCCTGATTTACAGATAACTGTCGAGGAGCTTGTTGCCGAAGGAGATCGAGTAGCTAGTCGAATCGTTTTTCGAGGCTCGCATACAGGTGCCTGGCTTGGGATTGCCCCCACGGGAAAAGTATTGAATGTCAGACTGTCGGTTACTCACCGAATCCACAATCAAATGATTGTTGAAGACTGGGTGCTGGTGGACACTCTAGGGTTATTCCAGCAACTGGGACTTGTGCCGGAGATGGATGAGTTACTGAAAGACACAGCCAAATAGCGCGACATGGAATAGCGCAGCAGGAAACTCCTTAAGCCGGCAGCGACCGTTTAATTAAAAATGGAGACAACTTTTTCGCTAACACACTTAAATTCCAAAGCGCGTAAAAGCAAACTGCTCCGGATCTTCACTGTCTTTACCAGGGTGATCCTGGCAATTGGATTTATCCCTTCCGGATTAACTAAGCTTCTCGGCAATCGGTTCACCGTCCTGGGCATAGATGACCCCGTCGGGTTCTTCTTCGAAGCGCTCTACCGAACGGGCTTCTATTGGAGGTTTTTGGGAATTTGCCAACTTGCGGCGGCCCTCCTCTTGCTAATTCCGAAAACTGCAACCATCGGAGCAATTGCTTATTTCACTTTGATCTTAAATATTTTCCTGATCACAGTCTCGATGCATTTCACCGGTACCCCAATCATCACTGGACTGATGTTGTTGGCGAGCATTTATCTTCTGTGTTGGGACTACGAAAAGTTGAAGCATCTTGTTTGAGCAAAGGAAACGTCAGCAATCGTTACCATAAGAGCGGAGAATTTAAGTGACCTCCCCGGAGTTAGGAGAGTCAACGAGCTGGCATTTGGCGGTTCAACTGAGGCGGATCTGGTTGACGCGCTACGAAAGGCCGCGGACCCTTACATCTCTTTGGTCGCCATCGAAAACGAACGGATAGTCGGACACATCTTTTTTAGTCCAGTGAAGATTGAGCCGCAAGAAACCTTCTGCAGAGCAATGGCTCTGGCGCCCATGGCAGTGCTTCCGGACTATCAGAACAGAGGCATTGGTTCTCTCTTAGTTCAGGAAGGTATGAAACAATGCGCGGGTCTCGGATATGAGTTTATTGTCGTGGTCGGTCATCCCGAGTACTACCCTCGGTTTGGATTCGTCCCGGCTCATCAGATGGGGCTGCGTTGTAAGTACCCTGTTCCTGATGATGTTTTTATGGTGGTTGAGTTGAAGCCCGGTGCCTTAACCGGAAAGCAAGCGCTGGTTCTCTATCACCCCGAGTTTGATCGCGTGTGATTGTAGGCGTCCCTCTGTGGGCGCCCCATCATGGCTTGATTGTAGACTATCGCGATAATCCCACAATGAGGCGCCCACGGAGGGACGCCCCTACAAATTGTTGTTCCACGATCGGTTCGAGCCCAGGTCACAGCATGTACCAACTACTCTTTGTTTTTCTCATCGCCGGTCTAACATCGAACTGCCAGGTGTTGAAGAAAGAAGCAACTACTCAACAGCC
>DASSCG010000194.1:0-4538 GCA_035697925.1 Pyrinomonadaceae bacterium | reverse complement strand
ATTGTCGCATGTGTAACTTCTTGCAGATCTGCGCCGCCGGGCGACAATGGATCGCAGAAAACAAAATAGCCCACTAACGACCATCCTGAATAATATTGTAGGGGCGTCCCTCCGTGGGCGCCCCATCGTCGCATTGTTTGTGGTACTCGCTCCAACGCACGATGGGGCGCCCACGGAGGGACGCCCCTACAATGTGATATTCAGGATCGTCGCTAGTGGACCATTTTGTTTTCTGCGATCCATTGTCGTCCGGCGGCGCAGATCTGCAAGAAGTTACACATGCGACAATGAGTGGCTGGATTCACCGGAAAACTTTCAGGCTCGCGTGAAGAGATTAGTTGGAGAAAAGCTTGATCGATTGCTTGTGCGCAGCAGTCAGGTTCCAAAAGTGCTTCCGTGAGGTGAAACTCTACGTTTGGGTCGAGGAAATGTAGCGTGACTTTGATCTCGCCCCCAGCTTTAATCAACTCTGGTATCAACTCGCGAACCGCCAGCGCATAGGCCTGCATTTGCAATTGATAGTCGATCGCCAGACGCCGGACCTGATTTGCCTGCGAGGTTGGAGCTTTCCTCAACTCCTCTTTTATTGGTTGAGTTGTTAGTGATCCCGAGAAATCGAGTGTGAACTGCGCTGAGGAGTGCTGGGAGCGAAGGCGTCTCGCCTGCACTCTGACGTTGCCAGTCAATATTGCTTTTTCAACGCGCGGCTCGTGAGATGCCTGAAGTAACTGAGAAGAGGTCGAGGTAGATTCTGAAACTGAAAGTTGAGGTCGAATTCGGTTGGTTTTGAAGTCGATGATCTCAATGTCAAAACCCGTCCCAGTCGCCGAAGGATAAATCAAGAGCTTATCAATCGTTCCGGTAAGAATGCCGTGGGGACGACGCAAGCGAAAGCTTTGTTCACTCCAGAGACCTGGACCGGTCCCGGGCACCCCACTTTGCATTCCTCCTGCTGCCTCGCGGGCCTTTTCAATCCTCTGAAATACATCGCTGGAAAGGTAGTTTTGGGCGAACGGCAACAACTCCTTCAGGGCTTCTTCAAAGTTGATATCCAGTAGACGATCCGCAAGCTCTGCCTGCCGCGATCCAACAATGTCGTCAATGCTACGCCGAAGCGTGGCTTCGATTTCATGGCCTGGCAAGTAAGTTTCACAAAATCGGTGAATAACAGCGCCTTTCAATGTAGCAGTGAGATTTGCCGGCGGCTCGGGAGCCTCCGCGTCATTCCACACAGCCATCTCATCAGCCGCCGGTACATTCAGGACTCGATCGAAGTAATATTGTCGCGCACACCGCTGATAGTTGATCAGTTGGGTCACGCTAAAGCGATAAACCGCGCGCCCACTGTCTGCTTCGATCGAACGAAGAAGAGGGAATGCTTCCGCCAGAGAGTCGAAGCCTTCAGACGAGGATTGGGCCAGCTCTTCGTCCGACAAACTTTCGTCTTTACTAATGGACCGATCAGCCTCCGCGGTTTGCGAATCGTCGGCCACGTTAAGCATTAGCTCAAACTGGGCGCGCTGAACTCCGTCATCTGTTTCCAGAGGCACAATTCCGCTATGGCTTGGTGTAGTTAGTTCGAGTGCTTCCCAGATCCAGTTGAGCCATGTGTCACTCTTAGTTCCGAGTCTATCGATATCTTTCGTCGTCCCAGACAGTATGAGCCGATCCTGCGCTCTAGTAGCCGCGACATATAACAAGCGCATACTCTCAAATTGCTCTCGCCAGGCGTGACGTTGTTCGAAGCTATTGAAGGTACAGCCAGCAACCAGCTTGCCGCGTCCGTCTGGAACCTTCAAAGTTAGACCGCGATGACGATCCAGCAGGAACCAGCTGTCAGGAACTTTCGAATAGCGCTGCAATTCCGGAATGATCACGATGGGAAATTCGAGACCCTTGGCTTGATGAATGGTCATCAGACGGACGGCGTTAGTCGCTTCGTCGATCTGTCCCTCACTCTCACGACTACCTATTGCTTCAAATTCTTCGACGTAACGAACGAAGTCACGAATAAGGTGAGTGCCCGATCTTTCGAAACGTTCGGCGAGAGTGAAGAGACGCTGCACGTTGGCCAATCGTTGGGCACCGTCGAAGGTCGCCGCGATAACAGTTAAAAATTCTGATTGATCGACAGCGAAGCGCAGTAAGTTCCCAATCGGGTAATGATGGCGCCTCGCAACCAATTCTTTAATCAGGTTGGCAGCCCGATCGAGCAGCAGGTGTTCTTCTTCACTAATGAATGCTACTTCGCGATGTCGTCGCAGCGCCGTAAAGAGCTTGCGGGTCTTATTGAAATGAAGGAGCGGATCACCTTTATCAACTTCGTCCAGCCAAGGCGCACAGCGGAGCGCCAGCAGAGCGTTATCTGAAATGCCTCCGAGAGGCGAACGCAAAACCGCCGCTAACGCTAATTCGTCCGTCTTATTATCCAGAAAGCGCAACAGCTGGATCAGGTCAGTGATCTCTTCCCGCTCGTAGAATCCGCGACCCAGCACTGTCTGGTACGGTATGTTTGCGCGACGAAACGCCGATTCATAAACGCCGACGTTCGTCATGGCTCGAAACAGAAGCGCGATATCGCTGTATTTAACGGTCTTCGAAGTCACATTGTCGGACCCTGCGGAGACGTGGTGCTTCTCAGTGTTCGCATCCGTAGTGCCGGCTGTTCCTTCATTAGCGGTTAGAGCAGTGATCCGTTGCGCCAGTTGTCGAGCATCCAGCTCACGCGAGCTTTGCTCGGCTTTAGGGTCTTCAACTTTCTCGCCGTTTCCTTTTTCGACCGTAGCCTCAGTCGTAATCATGACTTCCACTAGCGGACCACTATCACGAAGCTCCCTTTTCGCCTCGCTGGGTTCATGTCCCACATATCCGAGTTCTTCCTGGTCCTGTTGCGTTGCGCCTTCGGTGGGTTTAAACAAGCGGGCAAAAAGATAATTGTAGAAATCAATCAGCGGTGGCTGGCTGCGAAAATTCAGGAGCAACGGTCGTTCTTCGCCGCCGTTACTAGTGAGGATTTCAGTCATCTCACGAAAGACATCGACATCAGCGCCTCGAAAGCCATAGATCGATTGTTTACGGTCGCCGACAATAAATAGATTTGCTTTCTCACCCCGTGATTTCTGCAACGCAAGTCTTTCAAGCAGCCTACGTTGTAAGCTGTTGGTGTCCTGAAACTCGTCGACCAGGAAGAACTTGTAGCGCTCAGCTGCGCGTGTCACAACTTCTGGTCGCCCCAGGAGGTCAAACGCGCGCAATTCCAGGTCTTCGAAATCAAGCGCTGATAATTTTTGCTTTTCCTCGTTTAGTTTTTCGTCTATGTGTGTCAGCAGCATGACCATCTCGAGGGCGTACTGCCGGGCAAACAAATCCAAACAGATTTGGGGCACTCGACCCATCAGTTCCTTTTCCCACAGCAGCTCATCCAAAGTGGTCACAAGCGGCTTCAGATCTCTGGAGGCGGCGGGCCGCAATTTGCGAAAGCCTTCCACCATTCGGCAGTAGTCAGCTACGTCGTCCGGCTCAGGGACACTATGAATTGAGGATTGAACTCTGGACCACTCCGAGCTCACATCGGATTGATTGCGTCTCGCGGCAGGTGTGGTGCGGCGAAACAATAGGAAGTCGTTCATAGCCCGGGAGAGGTCGGCAAGTGCCTCAGCATGATCCTCTTCAGTCGAGTGACTATTAGCAGTCTTCGTTGCCAACTCGCGCAATGAGAGACCCTGCCCGCGTGCATCGCGATAGATCTGTGCCAGCGCCGCAGCCAGCTTCGCGCGTCCTACACCGAGGGTTAACCGAGAGATAGCGACATGGCCGGAGCTAATGAAAAGGGACAGAGAGTCCTCAACGACAGACTCCAGTAACATTGCCGCTCGATGTTCATCGAGCAACAGAAATTGCGGGTCAACTCCTGCCTCGACCGGAAATTCGCGTAACAAGCGAGCGCAGAAACCATGAATCGTGGTGATGACCGCTCCATCGAGTGTTCGCTTATAACCGAGCCAACGCTTTCGCTCATCGCCCGAGGCTGTTTGCAGGATTTGATTAAGTTGCGATCTGAGCCGCTCGCGCATCTCATTGGCGGCACGGTTAGTAAAAGTAATTGCGACAATTTGATCAATTGAAAGATTTCGCTCTCGGAGAATGTGCAGGTAGCGTTCGACCAGCACAGTGGTCTTTCCGGCTCCCGGGCCCGCAGTCACCGAGATGTGTTTCCCGATCTCGTAAGCGGCCGCTGCCTGTTCAGGTTCTAGTGGGCGCTTCTGATTAATGGCCCTCTCTCTTTCTTGTTTTTGACCGTTCATTTTTGAGTCGGACCTTGGGGCTCTGTTATTTGTAAACTGGGCGGGGGTAAACCACCCTTCCCAACCTGCAAGTTAGCCATCGTTGAATCACTCAGCCGAGTGTCTCTCACAGCTAAGGAAGGGTGGTTTTACCCCCGCCGATCCAGCGGTTCAAATTTGAGTTTCCACGCACTCGAATCACAGCGCTTTTTTCTTTCCCTCGATGCGGTAGCGGTTGTAGCGGCAGACAGCCTT
>DASSCG010000193.1:0-8296 GCA_035697925.1 Pyrinomonadaceae bacterium | reverse complement strand
GGCTACCGACTTTCATTCCTACGGGATGATGTGTTGACATTCCAACTTACCACCATCCAACCATGGAAACACTTGCTGAGCGCATTGAAAGGGTTCTGCGAGAGCAAATCTCCATCGTGCCTTACGATCCAAACTGGCAGCGGATGTTTGCTGAAGAAAAGCAGCACCTGCTTGATTGCCTGCCCAACGAAATGCTCAGAAGGATCGAACATTTTGGCAGCACCGCCATACCTGGTCTGGCTGCGAAACCAATAGTCGACATGCTGGTGGAAGTGACCTCACTCGAGGAAACCAAAAGCAGAATCGTTCCGGTATTAGAGAGCCAAGGTTATGACTACTTCTGGCGGCCGACGCGCGGGGACGACACTCCGCCTTTTTATGCCTGGTTCATTAAACGTGACGCAACCGGCGCCCGCACTCATCATATTCACATGATCGAGAGGGCGTTCGAACAATGGGAGCGTCTGCTCTTTCGAGATTACTTAATCGAGCATCCGGAAATAGCCAAAGAATACGAAGCCTTGAAATTAAGACTGGCCAACGAATATCCCAACGACAGAATTGCCTATACTGAGGGCAAGTCTGATTTCGTTGTACGGCTCACAGGGCTGGCGAAAAACTACTATCAGGTTGTCTGAACGTCCTCACTATGGCTGGAAAATCCTAATCCGTTGGCCCTTTGGTCCAATTCCAAAATCACCACTAACGATGATTGGTCCGCGGCTTCACACTTCTTCCAACGGCCAGATCTGAACGCTTAGTTCTTCGGCATAATGCAACAGAGGATCGCCTTCTGGTGTAGGAAGATCGTGTGATTCGATCATTGTTGAGTCCAGCGAAACCAGCGAGGCAGTTTGCAATGGCCAGGGTTGGTGGTAGATACGCGAACGATAAATTTCGCCGTCGTCTTCGCTGTACAGGCAATACCGCTCAGTCAGAAAAAATTCCAGCGAGCCCGGATGGGCAAAGCGTGGGGAGTTTCCAATTTTCCATGAAGCATTGAAGTCAGCAGGTGGATCCTCCCGGCGACTCAATTCGTAATCGATGGTGCGTCGCTCCTGGTCCATTTGAATGTCTGCATTGTAATAAGGCAGGTGAAAGAAGGTTCGCGCCCCCAAAACCGCAGTAGCGCTATTGCAATCGAGCGACAAAAACCAGACACCCGGAACGCGATCCAGGTGCACGTAAGTACGTACGTTCAATTCATGCATCGCACTCAGCCCGGGTACGGCGGGAAGAAATGGCGGGAAGGCTCGAATGTCCCACATCGTAAACGGGGCAATAGCGATCCACGCTGAACCATCAAACGTATCAATTTCAAGGTCTTTTGGAATCAAAGGGCGAAGCAACTTTTCTTCGATTCGCCAATGCATGAAGAGAAGCTTCCCCCAGGTTTGGTGCATGAGTGGCTGTCCGTTGGGCCGGGAACGAACTGCCAGACGTTCAAGGTCGGTGAGTTTGGTGTTGTTCATATGTGACGAGTCCCTCAGAAAAGCTTGCAGTCAGAAAGAGCTGCAGTCAGGAAGGGGGCAAGCGAAGTGCGCCCCCTTCCTGACCTGCGAATTTGTCTGACTTGCGAATCAGCTTCACTTCAAATACTTATCAAACCAGTCGAGTACAGTCCGATACCAAAGCTCGGAATTTTGCGGCTTTAGAATCCAGTGACCTTCATCCGGAAAGATGAGTAGTTTGGATTCCACACCTCTACGCTGCAGGGCCGTGAATAATTGCAGGCTCTCACCGTAGGGCACCCGGTAATCGAGCTCACCCGCTGTAACTAAAGTTGGAGTATTAAAGTTCTGCGCAAACATATGTGGAGACCAGCGCTGGTACATCGCTGGGTTGGACCAGGGCGTGCCTTTAAACTCCCATTCCACAAACCACAGTTCCTCAGTTGCACCGTACATGCTGGTCAAGTTGTAAACGCCGGCGTGGGACACGAGGGCTTTAAACTTGAAACGAGGATCGTTGTTATGACCCAGGATCCAATCAATCATGTATCCCCCGTACGACGCGCCGGCTCCTCCGATGCGATTACGGTCTACATAGCTGTTGCGACGAAGCACTTCGGCAATGCCGTTTTTAAGATCTACGAAAACCTTACCGCCCCAGTCTGCACTGATTTCACTAACGAATTTTTGGCCATAGCCTAAAGAACCGCGCGGATTTGGCATAAACACTACATAACCGGCGTCGGTGAAGATTTGCGGGTTCCAGCGATAACTCCAACTATTATTCCAGGCGCTTTGTGGCCCACCGTGGATCAGAACCGCGAGCGGATATTTCCGGTTTGGAGCAAAGTTCCGTGGCTTCAGCAGAAAGCCATGAATCTTTTGACCGAGCGCACCGGTCCATTCCATCTCTTCTGCCTCTTGCAGGCCGGCTCGCGAGATCTGTTCCGCATTTATCCGGGTTAGTTGTTGCAGCCCAGTGCCATCCTGGCTTGCGCTCAATATCTCCGGCGGCGAGGTTAGCGAGCTGTTCGCAAATACAAGCGTTCGTCCATCAGCAGTGACCTGAAGGTTAGTTGCGAATACGTTGTTTACGATTCGCTGAGCCGCTCCTCCAGTCGATGAAACTTTATAAATAGTGTGCAGGCCTCGTTCGCCCGCAAGGAAATAGATGGTCCCACCGTCAGGCGATACGACGAAATCTTCCACGTTCAAGTCGAACCCTTTAAGCAACTCGCTGCTGACTCCTGTAGTTCGGTTGTAACTCATCAGGCGCCAGCGATCCGCTTCGAACCCGGCAGTCGCTTGAGAACGATATAGGATTCGCTGGCCGTCCTTTGTGTAAACGGGGCCATCTTCATAGCCACGGTTTCGGGCCGTGATGTTTTTGGCCGCTCCCCCTGCGGTGGGGACGGTATAGACGTCACTGTTAGTGGAAATTGCCTCCACCTTGTCGGGGTTGCGAAGATAAGCAAGCTCTCTCGAGTCCGGTGAAAACGAATAATCGATATCACCGGCTACGGCGTAAGGCGGAGCATCAAAATCGCCCGGCGTGAGATCGCGCGGTTCGCCGCCTTTGCTACTAACAATAAAAACGTGAGTACGTTTGACGTCGCGCCATTCAACCCAATGACGATAGAGCAAACGATCGGTGATGTGCGCTTTAACTTTACTCTTACCAGCCGCTTCTTCCTTTTCGCGGTTGCAGTCCTCGTTTTTACAGTCAGGATAGACTTCCGAAGTAAAGGCAATCCATTTCCCGTCAGGAGACCAAACGGGACCTGAGGCACCGGTTGAGATTTTTGTAACCTGCTCTTTGTCCTCACCGTCGTCGTCCATAACCCAGATCTGTCCGCCGGTTACATAGGCAATCTTCTTCCCATCGGGGGACCAACGTGGTCCACTGGCGGAGCTGTCACCACTTGTCAGCCGTTTGATTTCCGCCCCAGTTGCCAGCGGCATGACATAGACTTGAGTCACAACCCGATTGGCATCGAAGTTCACATCGCCAATGGTAAAAGCGACGTGTTTGCCATCGGGCGAGACTTGCGGATCCCCAACACGACGCACCTTCAGCAACTCTTGAATCGTGAATCGCCGCGTATCCTGTGCAACCACCAGCGAAGCAAATGCAAACAAGAGAACAGAAATCGAGGTTACAAAGCGCTTCATAAAAAGTCTTCTCCGCTAACTAAGAATTGTTTGAGGGAAAGCGTCCGTATTATTGCACGTTGGAACGAGTAGCGGTAGCGACTGTGAAAACTAAATCTTGTCGCTAAACCAAAATGAAGCGGGGGTAAACTACCCTTCCTCACCTGCAAATAAGCGCTCGCTGAGTAGTTCGATTCAACGAGTGCCAATTTGCAGGTTAGGAAGGGCGGTTTACCCCCGCTCGACTTCCGGATTTCACACGCACTCGTCACTTGGAAACCGGAAACAGGTAGAATAGCCAGCGGATGACCCGTCGAATCATTGCCGCCTTACTTAGATTCGCATTCCGCGTCTACTTTCGTCGTGTCGAAGTCGCAGGTCTGGAAAACGTCCCGCGGAAGAGCCCAGTGATCTTCGTTCTAAATCATCCCAATGCCCTTGTTGATCCGGCTTTTCTTCTTTGCCTCGCGCCACGCAAGGTGTCGTTTCTGGCGAAGGCCCCTCTCTTTAAGATTCCGGTCTTAGGGTTTCTGGTCAGGGCCCTTGATTCTTTGCCGGTCTATCGTAAGCAAGATGAAGGTGAAGACATTACCCGGAATCTCGAAACTTTTGCTGCGGCCCGAAAACTATTGGCCAAGGGTGGGACCATCGGAATCTGCCCTGAAGGCGTCTCTCATGACGAGCCCAGACTGCGGCCGATAAAAACGGGCGCGGCACGTATTGCCCTGGGGGCTGTGTCTACTGGGGAAGTGACCGATCTGAAGATTGTTCCAGCTGGGCTTTACTACACATCAAAGACGACATTTCGCAGCGCTGTATTGCTTCACTTTGGCCCGCCGCTGCCAGTAACACGGGCAGAACTTGAGACGGATGGTCATCCGACGCGAGCCTCAGTTCGCGAGCTCTCAGCCAGCATTGAGGCAGCACTTCGCGAAGTGATGCTCGACGCTGAACATGAGGAAGCCTTGCACACCATCGCACGTGCCGAAAGAATCTTCTCAGATGAAAGGAAAGGCAAGAGCGACAGTTTGACGGGAGAGCTTCAACTTCAACAGCAATTCATAAAGGGCTATAAGGTCCTGCGCGATCAAGCACCTGATCGCCTGGCAAGACTTGAAATGCGCATGACTCGATTCGAAGAAGAATTGAGACAGGCGGGGGTGGATCCAGACGATCTCTCGCCGCCGACCTCCACCTTCGACGTCCTCAGACACTTAATCGGTAGGGGTGTCATATTTCTGTTGCTGGTAGTGCCGGCAACGCTTGGGCTCGTGGTTCACTACCCCGCGTACCGCCTGGGTGGTTATCTGTCGACGCGGTTTTATAAAGGCTCAGAAGATGTTGTTTCGACGGTTAAGATAATTTCCGCAATGCTGCTCTTCCCATTGACCTGGTTAATTGTAGGTTTATTAAGCTACAGGTTTTTTGGAGGCCCGGTCGCTGTTGTAGCAGTTCTGGTATTGCCGGCCGCAGGTTACGCCGCCATAAGATTTTCGGAAGAGCTTGATCGTTTCTTTGGGGGTCTACGCGCGTTGGCGTTTTTTCTGCGGAGGCGAAGGTTTTTCGTGAGGCTAATCGCTGAGCGCAATGCTATCCGAAACGAAATTCTGGCCCTCGGTGACGAAACTGCAATCGCCACTCAATAAGTAGGTTTATGTGATTTTAAAGGGGGAAAGGGGGGAGAGGGCCAACAGTTACTTCTTGCGAGCCTTGGAACCGGCAGTACTCTTACTTGACCGCTTTTTCGAACCAGAAGCGCGCACCGTTCGTCCCTTGCGCCCTTCGCTCTGAATCTTTCCGGCGCGCATGAGATTTTCGTAACTTCCTCGGACGACATTTCTCGCGACCTTGACCTGCTCCGCAAGATCCCGCTCGCTGGGTAAATAACTCCCCACCGTCATCACTCCCGATTCAATCAGGCCTGTTAGCTGGTCCGTAATCTGCTTAGTCAAAGACTCCGGCCTCTTGCGATTGACACGTATAGTTGTTTTCACTGAGTAACCTCCTTGTAATCGATCGATTGTATGATCTCGGGGGGACTCGAATTTTATGCGTCTGGTAAAGAAGTGTCAACAGACTTGTGGGCCAAAGGAATGTTAAGGCGGTGGGCCAACACGGACAGGACAGACACAAACTGAAGTCTGTGCTACGTGACGGACTATCTTTTGATCGCGCCATGTTGCCGAAGAATCTCGAGAGTTCGTTCAAGAGGCAGCGCGTTAACCGTTCGTCCCCGACCGGTCATTGAGTTCGCCCGAAACATTGAATTGTAAATAGCTTCTTCCGTGGACTCGATCACTGCCAAGAACAAAGGGGACATCGCATCGTTCGGTAGGGTTTTTATGCTGCGCGCCGAGTTACGCTCGACCGGATTGACCATCGTGCGAATACGCACGTCGGAGGATGTTGAGAAAGCAATCGCGTAATCGCCACTTCCATTGGTACCTGCCGAACCGGTTTTGGCCAGCCCCTTCATGGCCCTGGCGGCCATGCGGCCAAGGTTGCGAGCGTCGACCGGAGCATCAGTTGCTATCACCATAATGATTGAACCGTCCGCTCCGTTCTGAACATCTGCCAACTGACCGGTCTGATTTTCGAGTTGCTTTGTATGAGCCAGCTGGTCCTTTAAATAATACTGCCCCAGCTCACGTCCGACCGGTACGCCATCGATTGTCAGAATGCCCCCAAAATTTGATTGCACCAACACGCCCACAGTGAACCCACCCAACCCGACCGGTAACTTTCGGGAAGCTGTGCCGATACCACCTTTGAACCCAAAGGCGACTGTGCCTGTTCCCGCTCCCACGGCCCCTTCCTCAACCAAACCGGTCTTCGCATTCTTGATGGCTGCCACGACATCATCGCGCGTGATATGTCGTCCACGGATGTCGTTGAGATAACCGTCGTTAGTTTCTGCTACCAGGGGATTCACTGACTGAACGTCTTCGTTTCCAGGCAAGCCCAACATGTAGTCAATCAACGCATCAGCAACGCGCGGCACGCTGAGTGTAGAAGTCAACAGGATCGGGGTTTCGATCTCACCGAGTTCATTCACCTGCGTGGAGCCCATAAGCTTGCCGAATCCGTTACCTACAAAAACGGCGCCGGGCACCTTCTCGCGAAATAGATTTCCATTGTGAGGGAGAACCGCGGTAACACCGGTGCGGATGTTTTCTTGTCTGATGATCGTTGTATGACCAACCAGAACACCCTGAACGTCTGTAATTGCGTTTAGTGGGCCAGGGGACAGGACACCGACGATAATACCCGAGTCACGCACGCGCGGACGTTGATTGCTTGGCTGAGTCAAGGAGGGAGAAGATTGTTGCGCAGTTAGTAGCGTCGCCGCAAGGATGGGAACAAGGCCCAATCCAACCTTAATCGGTCGACGTTTTTTCATCCCGAGAAGTAATAGATGTCAGTTGGCAATGAAGGCAATTAGTGCTGGAATCGTCAACCATAACAATCCCTTGATGAGGAAAAAGAGGAATCCCCAGAACCCCAGAGTCTTTACCCAGCTCTTTAGTTTCATTGCCGACATCCTACTTTCAAGTGCGTGAAGACTCAAGCGAAACCGTCACAGGGGAAAAATATTTCTTTTAGGGACGGTTCGCTTATTAGTGGAAACAGAGCCGCCTGCAGAAGTCTTTGCTCCTATTTTGAGATCTCAGATCTGAGCTCTGAGATTTCAGATCTGAGAGCGCGAAATTCAAAGTTGCACATGAAACTTGGATTCCAAGAGCAGCTTAATCACCACTCGCTTCCGCACTCGCCATCTTTGGCTCAACCGGCAAACCTGCGTCCTGCCACGCGTCCCAACCACCAGTCAACGCCCTTGCTCTTGTCCAACCTGCTCTCCGGAGTTCCTGCGCCACACGGGCGCTGGTCGCTTCGTTTGGTCAAGCGCAGTAGGCAATTAGCCACGCGTCCTTTGGGAGATTTAACTCGCCAGCCTGCTCAACGACATGCTCTGGAATCAAACGAACTGCCCCCTTTATCTGTGAGTCGCTAGTACTCAAGCTGCGTTCGGTCCTGACATCCAATATGAGAACCGGTTCGCCTGATTCTTGTAAGTGTCGAACTTGCTCGATTGAGATTCGCTCTGAACTACCTTCTTCGTCGTGCTCGTCACCAGAAGGTTGCTTGTTGGCTGTTAATGGGTCAATGCGAGCCTCACTTGAAATCACTACAGGCTGAATCCGCACCAACTCCTGATCTCCTTTTACCGCTTCGGCCGTAATAGAAGGATTACTTGTCGGCGCGCCAAAATTGCGCGCCACATCCGGGGTTCGAGATTCCTCCAGTGCCCGACGGCGTGCAGCGCGCGCCAGTAGCATTGGTGAACCACCGTGCAGCACAACTGAGATCAGTACTACCAGGCAACAGATGGCAACCATCCGTTCGGTGCCGGGAATCCCCGCGAATGCGGGTAGCGCGATCAGCAGCAGTGAACTGAGTCCGCGTGGGCCAAACCACGCAATCAGTAATCGACCGCGCTTATCCACGTTGGATCGATAAAGGGAAAGAAGATAAACAGGTGGTCGAATCAGAACTATCAGTGCAGCGAATAGCAGAGTAGCGCCGCTGATTACAGTTAAGCCACTCCAGATAAGCGATGAGCCAAAGAGCACGAAAGTAAATAGCAACAACATCTCAGCAGTGACGCCGCCGTATTCAAGAAAACAGTCGCACAG
>DASSCG010000192.1:0-5054 GCA_035697925.1 Pyrinomonadaceae bacterium | reverse complement strand
CGGCATCAGCCATTGCATTATCAAACGCTCTTGAAACCTTCCGATATTGACTTCACTGTTTCGGCGGCGTTCGCAACGGACAAGGCAGCAGTTGAAGCACTCGGTACCAGTGAGATCAAAAAGTTTCTCAAAGGAGAAACCGCTACAGCTCTGTCAGAGTTGTATGACGCCTATCGTCGGGGGGCAACGCTTCGAGTCAACCGCGTGCATCGCTATTGGAAGCCCCTGCGAGAGTTGTGCAGATCTCTTGAACAGTCGTTTTCTTTCCCAGTGCGGGCGAACTTGTACTGCACTCCTGAGTCGGCGGCGCGCTCAAGGCGGCACTATGACACTCATGACGTGCTCGTACTGCAAATTTCGGGTCGCAAGCATTGGCGCATTTTCACGCCCCTAATTCAATTACCTCTGGCTACGGTGCCGCCTTTACCGTTTGAAGAACGAACTGAAATGCTGAAGTACGCGCGGGGTGGCCCAAGGAAGGGGCGCGCCAGCATCACTGACGCTGAAAGCGGCGAACCGATTAGTGAAATCACTCTCGAGGCAGGTGACCTTCTCTACATGCCCCGCGGGTTCCTGCATGAGGCTTGGACTAACGACGAGCCATCAACGCATGTGACCATCGGGCTCCACGTAGTGCGATGGCTGGATCTGCTTTCGGTTGCGCTGGCGCAAGTTGGTAACCGAGATGTTCGCTTTCGCCAGGCGCTTCCGGTCGGCGCTGAGGTTCGAAAGCAGACGGACGAGTTGTTCTCATCGCTGCTAAATGTGTTTGGCAGAGAAGCTCGCTTCAAGGATGCAGCGGAGGAACTTGCCGACAGTTTTGTAAAGAGCAGGCAGGCGGTTGGCGATGGCACGCTCAACAGCCTTACAACTATTCCCGAGATAAACGGACAGACTCTACTTCAGCATCGACCTGGATTACTTTGTCGTTATGCTGAGAACGGCGGCGCCGTGGGCGTCGTTTCTGCTAACAGTGCTCTATGGATGCCCACAGGTTTTGAGGACTCGCTACGATTTATTGCCACTACTCGTGAATTTCGGGTGGGTGAGATTCCGGGACAAATGACAGAAAACAGTAAAGTCTCACTTGCTCGCCGGCTGATTCAGGATGGATTTGTAAGAATCGCTGAAGAGTATGAATAAGAACATCTACCGCGCGTCACTACTTCCTCGCTTCAACGAACATTGAGAACTTCATCTCGGCATGCTCGTTTCCCGCAACTCGCGATACGTCGTCCAATCGCAGATCGTCATATGTACTAGTCATGTAATCTGAGCGCTCGATGTGCGTGAAGCCTGCTTCTCGTAAGACCTGGCTGAGAGTTTCGAAATCATAACCGTGCTTGTGTCCCCAGAGACGTCCTGGCTTTACCGCCGCGCCGGCGTTCTTAAGGACCATCTCAAGCGGCGTGGCTGCAGACTTAGACGATACGGACCATAGTTTGCGACGCGTTTCGAAGTAACCCTGGTCATGCTTAGCGTACGCTTGCATACATTTCTCGATGTCCGGCACAACAATGCGCGCGACGCCTCCGCCTTGAAGCACGCGGTAAATCTCACGCAGGAGTTCAACAGCTTCCTGCCGATAAAAATGCTCCAGGACATGCGAGAGATAACAGTAACTGACTGCCTCGTCCGAGAACGGCAACCCCCAGCTCAGATGCATTTCCACATCCGCGGGAGGAACGTCGACGTTTATCCAGCCGTCGATGTGCGATCTTCCGCTGCCGAGATTGAGTTTGAGTCCTCCTTGCAAAAGATCGAGTCGCGATAACTGCGTTTTGAGATAAGGCTCACGTTGCTTGCGAAGTTCCTGAGCAATCTCGGAGAGTTCTCCTTTGATCTTTCCTAACCGGGCGACAAGCTGGGATTGCAAGCTCGAATGCATTTCCTGGTGCACGTAAGCACCGAAACCCCACAGGTCTTCATTCACAGCTCTAGCCAACTCAGAAATATTTTTCGTGTAGTCTTGTGCAATCCTGTTCGCTGCCTCAGCGAGAGCACGGGTCTCGGGCGTCGCTTGAACATCCTGAGATCGTGTCTCACTTGCTGGCATCTCTGCGGCATCCGTGTCAAAGGCTTCACCTCTTTCGACCAACACGCCGGCATTAATCAACCCGGCAATAGTCGAAAAGAGAAAGGCCTGCCCCATTGAATTCAGTTCGCGAAGGGCTTCTTGTGGTGTGCGGGGTGATGCGAATGCATTTAGCACCTGCTGAAGACGGAAATCGTTTGTTGAGATCGCCTTTCCGGTGTCGACGCAGGTGATGATCATTTCACCGCGATGCCAGCGAAAGATCGTCGCCGGCGATACCACCAGCGGTCCCATTGCCTCGGTTTTGAGACGTTCGATCAGTTTTGCGTCCATAGTGACTCCGGCGACGAAGTATCATCCGTAAGCGAAACCAATTTTACAAGCCTCTACACGGTGGTGCCCTTTTCATCTTCGCGGCGCGTGGGGAATCTAAACGATCCACGAATATCATCAATAACTATTCTTGCATCCGCTCGACTGGTTTCGTGCATTGTCTGTCTTCAATCAAGCCCACGCCCAACTGGTTTAGACCACCTGGCATTCTCAACTTGCGGCGTCATTGAATGTGTCGCTACACTCCTCCCGCTCAAATAAAGCTTAGTAAGACGACCGGGCTGAAGGTCGGGAAAGATTTCCGATGAAGATACACGAGTATCAAGGCAAGGAATTGTTAAGAAGGCATGGGGTCGCTGTTCCGCGCGGTTTGGTAGCCCGTTCGCCGGAAGAGGCGTACCACGCTGCCAAAGAAGTTGGCACCGAGGTAGTGGTGGTAAAGGCGCAGATTCATGCCGGAGGTCGAGGGAAGGGCGGTGGGGTAAAGCTGGCCCGGAGTGCCGACGAAGCACGAGAGATAGCTCGTCAAATGCTGGGGATGAAACTGGTAACACATCAGACTGGCCCGGAAGGCAGGGAAGTTCGTGTCCTCTTAATAGAGGAGGGTTTGCCCATCGATAAAGAATTCTACCTGGGCATTGTTTTGGATCGTGCCTCAGGGCGGCCTGTATTTATGGCTTCTGCTGCCGGCGGAATGGATATCGAAGAAGTAGCCGCTAAGAGCCCGGAGCAGATTATGAAAGAGACTATCGATCCTGCCGTGGGCTTTCGCTCCTTCCAGGCGAGAAAGCTCGCCTTTGGCCTCGGCCTCCCGGGAAACCTGATCAACCAGGCGGCGAAATTCATGGACTCGCTCTACACAGCTTACGAGCAGATGGACGCCTCACTCATGGAAATCAATCCGTTCCTATTAACCAAAGACAATCGGCTGATAGCGCTGGATGCCAAGGTCAACTTTGATGACAACGCGTTGTTCCGTCACAAGGAGTTCCTCGACCTGCGAGATCTCAACGAAGAAGAACCGTTAGAGATTGAAGCTTCGAAGTTTGATCTGAACTACATCAAGCTCGACGGGAATATTGCCTGCATGGTGAACGGTGCGGGATTGGCGATGGCGACTATGGACATCATCAAGCTTGCGGGCGGTGAACCCGCTAACTTTTTGGATGTCGGGGGCGGTGCCTCGCAGGAACGAGTGGAAGCGGCCTTTCGCATCCTACTCGCGGACGAACATGTAAAAGCTGTTTTGATAAATATCTTCGGCGGAATTGTTCGTTGTGACATGGTGGCGCGCGGCGTGGTTGAAGCAGCTAAGAAACTCAACATCAAAGTTCCGGTTGTGGTTCGGCTCGAAGGCACAAACGTGGAAGAGGGGCAACGTGTGATTCGCGAGTCCGGGATGAATTTTACGGTAGCGAAGGGAATGAAAGACGCGGCGGAAAAGGTTGTCGCGCTAGCGACGTAGGTCGAGACGCGGGGACGGGGAGACGGGGAGACGGGGAGACGGGGAGACACGGAGAAGGGGAGACGGGGAGACGCGGAGACACGGAGACACGGAGACGCGGAGAAGCTTGAAATGGGCGATGAATCTATTGCAGCCGAACAAACCGCGCGACCTGAGATTTCTCAAGAGTCTACTCGTCTCCCCGTCACCGCGTCCCCGCGTCTCCCCGTCCCCGCATCCCCGCGTCTCCCCGTCCCCGCGTCCCCGCGTCCCCGCGTCTCCGCGTCCGTGCTCAAGTGGCTGGTCCAACTGAGTCGTTTTGGTCTTGCTGCGCTGTTTCTATTCACTGCGGGCGCCAAGCTGTTAATTGTTCGAGCCTTCGCAACAAACGTCGCTGAACTCCTGAGCGCTTCCGGCTTCAACTATAAGTTGTGGATGTGGCCCGCCACCGTAGCGGTAATCTTGGCCGAAGTTGTGACCGCCGGCTTGTTACTTCTGCCGCGTACTGTGCGGACGGGTGCAGTCTTTGCAGGTCTCTTGTTGCTTGGCTTTGCGAGCTTTGCGCTCTACTACGTTTACGTCCTTCACGGCGAGCCTTTGGAGTGCGGTTGTTTCGGCGGAATTATCGGCAGCCAATTGGGAGTGAAGACCGCCTTGCGCAACCTGGGCTTGTTGGTCCCGGCTATTTTGATCTTGATTGGTTACCGTCGTGCGCGGGTCTTCGATAATTCGAATACTGTAGTTTCGACCGCAAGTCCACGTTAAGGAGGATTCTTGGCAACACTTTCATTTTGGGGAGGCGTAGGAACTGTCACAGGTTCAAAGTATTTGATTCAAACAGACCGCGCGCAGGTGCTGGTCGACTGTGGAATGTTCCAGGGGTTGAAAGAGCTCCGCGAACGCAACTGGCAAGAACCTGCTTTTGATCCGCGGAAACTTAATTCGGTTCTAATCACTCATGCGCACATCGATCACACGGGTTACTTGCCCAGGCTCGTCAAGCAGGGATTTACTGGTCCAGTTTACTGTTCGCGGGGAACGTCTGATCTCTTGAAGATCCTGTTACCTGACGCAGGTCGATTGCAGGAAGAAGATGCCGACTACAGAAACCGCCACAAACTTACTCGTCACCAGCCTGCCCTTCCACTGTATACAGAGAAAGACGCGTTCGCGGCTTTAAAACTGGTTGAGGCACTACCTAACACCGGCGAAGCTACGGTAGTTGCTCCGCGCGTTAGTGCT
>DASSCG010000191.1:0-2909 GCA_035697925.1 Pyrinomonadaceae bacterium | reverse complement strand
TCGAACATAAAGGCCGTGCTCTCTAAGATAATCACTGGCGGGCTTGCCCTGCAGGCTGGGCAGCGGTCGGGTGGATTGCGCCTGTGAGTCTCTAACTGAATTATTTGAGGCCAGGCGTTTGGGCAGCTCTGGAACTTTGGTAGCCGGCCTGTTTGATTGAGAGCCGTGCCGATTGATGATTAATGGCAGCGCAACGGCGACTATACCGAAGAACGCTAGGGAAACGATTGTGCGAGAGCGCATTCGACGGAATCTCCTGCCAGCGTCAAAGCTTTTGTGTAAATGACCGGGGGTTGGTTTTCATTTATGTTTTGAACAGCAGAAGTATGACGCTCGAAGGGAGCAGAAGTAGCACTAGCATAGAAAATCTTGAACAAATATCGCAAGTGATGGCCCGTCAGTGACGCTTCGCAGTTCTAACGGAAGTTGTGACGCTTGTGACTGCATCAGATAAAACCATCGGAAGGACATAATGTCGATGACGGCACCAAGCGTTGTTGAGTTTTACTCGATTACGTAAGGATTCATAACCCGCCGTTCGTCATATCAATCCCGTCCCTCCTAAGTAATTGCATCGAGGCGTCGCATAAAAATAAGTGCACTGTTCTTGCTAAAGAACAGCCAATCGAAGATTCGATCTTTGACCTGTACATCAACTTTTCAGATCCACCCTTAAGCTTGAGCTGCGCCGTCAGCGATTGCATCCAGAACTACGAACCGCGCTTGATTATCTTGTGTGTGAGCTAGCTTCGCCGGTTGGTGAGCCTCCAATTCATAACCTGTTCCCGATTTTGCAACACGACCCAGGTTTACAAGCGACAGGTTGAATGGGTGGGCGAACGGTTATTGATACGAACCGAACATCGCGACTATACTCGATCAGCCGCAAAACCTGGCAAGCGCGAAGTGAGGTACTTATGAACAAGCTAATGAAATTCTCACTAGTATTCATCGGTGGATTACTTGCCGGTGCTGTGGCGATGTTCATCATCCTGGGCCAGATGAACGTCCTCGAATATCGCGACTATGTTTTGAGGTCCGCCAGGGAGCAGGTCTTCATTGCCTCACAGTTGCGGGCTAATAGAGAGCGGGACCTGCAAAGTCGGGCCGAAGCAAACCTCCCCGGTATTGTGCTGGCTATTCACAATGACAAGAAACTTCGAAATGCTGCCGATGCCCCTTTCGTATTGCGCCAGGTCAAGGATTTCTACGAGCTAAATTCAATTCCCGTACCAGCCGAAATCTCCGGAATCCTTAACGAGGTACCGTCGCTTAACCACTAAGAACACCAAAAAGCGCGGCTTATTAGGACAAACTAATGGAACCGCTTTAGTTGAGCCACGACGAAGTTAAGGTTGACTGACGCACTGATTGTAGGCGAGGACCGAACGGACACCTGAGACGTATCCGTTCGGTCTCACTATGCAGGGCTTACTCGAGCGGTCTGAGAAAAGGGCCGAATACCCATTGGACCACATGTCTTCCCTGTTTGCGTCCGTCTTCATCGGCGAACCGGAAATGGATTCCGTGCAAGATACGCACGAGAACAACATCGTCCCAGCGTCCGAGAACCGGCTGTAAGTTTTTGTATGGCTGCACACCAAGCGCGATTGTCCGCTTGGAAGTGTCAGCACTGTCGTTACTCATTGTTGCCGTTGCCATTAACCCGTTGCGCTGCGTGGGCCTGCACGTAGGCTGCAACTCCAGCGCCTAATTGTGTTCCGTCGTCGCACGCAGAACGGAAGTGGATGCCCGCAAAAACACGTGCATTCTTAATCTCCTCGAGGGCCTCCGAGAAGTTGCCAAAGGATCGAACCACTCCAGCCATTTCCGCCGCGTCAGAACTCACGCTGAAACTGGTGTTCTCACCAAAAGAGGTGGAGAGCACGGCGGCGGCAGCCCCGCTCAGACAGGAATGCCCTGAAGGATATTCAGGATGGTTAGGAGTAGTCAGGAATGAAGTAAACGGACCTGCAACGGTGTCAGGGTTTCCGTCTGTGTCAGCCAAAGGAATCGCTGTCACTGGCCGCCAGAAACTATAGGTGTACTTCGCCTCCCAACACCCTATGGCGGCATCAGCCACGGAAAGATTCAGGAGAGCCAACATCCGCGACCTCGCTGATAATGTGAGGTGTTGTCTTTCCGCCAGGTCTAGCGCGATCTGATTCCAAAAAGAGCTAGCCGTGCTGGCATTCCAGAAACGACTATAAAGCGATTCGTCTTCTGTGCGGTTTAGTCCGGAGATGTCGCCCTTGAGTTGAGTCTCATTGAAGTCTATCGCATAACGCTGGCTCGTCAACGCCGGTGGACCACCTGGCCGGAACTGTGAAGGCGACTCGATCACCCAGGGAGTCATGTAAGAGAACTGAACGCCAGCGCCGGAAAGAAAGCCTGGCGGAGTGGGTCGCCACTGGCCCACGTTCATTCCACCTACGAAGGGTGCCGGTGCGGGAGTAAAGCCATCCGTTAGGCGCGACGCCCAGATGGTGTCAGCGACAGTTTGACCCCAGGCGATTCCGCGTTCAATGGATTGACCAGAGTCGTCGTCCTCGTCATCGGTGATTGCCGCGATTGAGGCGTCACGCTTTGCAAGGAGGGCTGCCGACTGAGAAGGGTAGAGTCTGACAAGAACAGCATAGGCTGCTTGCACAGCAGCAGCCCGGCGTGAAGACCCAGGCTCCGCAGCTGGCTCGACATGAATTGGAGTATAGCGGCGCTCGATGCCATTGATGGCGTCGAATACCGCGGCTTGAACAAGGGCCGCATTCCGAGTTATCACCAACGGACTGGTGGGCGGGTTGTTTAAGCGTGCGGCCTCAAATAGGTTTCGATTCCAGTCAGCGACCTCATCCGCGCGGACTGTTGTCGTGGTGAGCGGCGCGAAAACTGCTAAGAGTAGAATCGTCGTC
>DASSCG010000190.1:0-8880 GCA_035697925.1 Pyrinomonadaceae bacterium | reverse complement strand
AGCTGCGATGGAAAAGCCAGAGACGTGGATGAGAGAATCTTGGTTGGCTCACTTATCTTTGCTCCGGAGGAGCAGCATGTTTATAGCTTTTGGCTAAATGACAAACTGGCGCTCCGTAGGAGCGCGATGTATAAGCACATGTCGCTCCTGACGGAGCGAACATCATTTAGTAGCCCTAGCTAGAAACATGCTGCTCCTCCGGAGCAAAGATAAGTGAGCCAACCAAGATTCTCTCATCCACGTCTCTGGCTTTTCCATCGCAGCTCATCACAGCTTGAGCGTCTGTCGGCTAGCGAAGAAGTCGGCCCATGGGTCGCCAGACTTTCGCAAAAATCCCACTGCATTTTTTAGCGTGAAGTCCGTGATCTTCACGCCCTTTTCGATTTGTTTCCAACTCAAAGGCATTGAGACTGTGGCCTTGGGCTTTGCTCGCGTTGTATAAACTGAAGCCAGGCTCTTGCCTCGCGCATTCTGCATCCAGTCGACGTAAACCTGGTCGTGCTTTCTTTTGGCCAGTGACCTTTCAACCGTAGCGATAGTCGGCACGCGTCTCGCAATTTCTCCAGCCAGCAATCTGGCGAAGTCCGCGACCTTGTCATATTCATTTACAGGCTTGAGCGGTAAGTAGATGTGAATTCCAGATGAGCCCGACGTTTTGGGAAACGCCCTTAACCCGACTTCGTCGCAGACTTTCTTCGTCGTCAAAGCCACTTCGAGCACGTTATCCCAGGGCGCTTTCTTTGGATCCAGGTCAAGCGCAATCCAATCCGGTTTGGAAAGTTTCTTAATAGTGGAATGCCAGGGATGTTGTTCGATGGTTCCCAGAGTTACGAAGTGGAGGAGAGAAGCGGTATTCGTATAAACCCCGTAATCAAGTTCGCGTCCCTCCTGGTTTGTGAGAGTTACTGTCTTAACGAAACGAGGCGCGCTCTCAAGATCCTGCTGAAAAAACATTGGCGCATTAATGCCGCGCGGCCATCGCTGTAGTATCGCCGGCCGCTCTTTCAAATAAGGCAATAGGTAGGGGCTGACCTCAATGTAGTAACAAAGCAGCTCAAATTTGGTGATTTTTTCATCCGGCCAGTAGATACGGTCAAGCGAGGTTAGTGAGACGGTTTCGCCGTCTACGGAAAGGAGCAAATCACCTTTGGGGTTCTTGAGTGCGAGGAACTCGTCTATTGAAATTGCCGGACCGGTCTTTCCAGCAGTTCTTTTCACCTGAGTTTTCGCCGCAGTGGTTTTCTTCGCCATCTGTCGCTCCTCCGGCAAGGGGCAGCGTGTTCGTCAAGAAACTACAACCATACTCTTTCAAGCGCGTCAAACTGTATCACTGCCGCAACGGAGGTTGCTCAACAACACGACCCACTAAACGATACTGAATTCACGAACAGAAATAGTCGTTCGAGATCGTATTGTTTTCGTGGATCGCTTTGAGCCTCTAGGAGTGACTTCTTTTGCGGTGACGCTTACGTGTGCACGAGTTTCGGTTGAGCTGTGGTTGAGTTGGTAGTTGCTGAATCCGACGGAACGTAATAGAGAATGCGGTTGCAGTTATCACAGGTAACAACTTCTTCGCCGCGACGAACTTCAGACATAGCCTGAGGCCGAAGAGCCATGAAACACGCCATGCAAGCTCCGTTGCGGGCCTCGGCCACGGCAACGCCATCGCGTATTCGCAGACTTATTCGTTTGTAGAGCGCACTCAACGGCTTTGGAAGTGTATTGAACACTCGTTCGCGTTCGGCGCGACTTAACTCAAGTTGCGCTGCCTGCTGGCGTGTCTCTTCATCGAATTCTTTTAACCTTGCTTCTCTATCTGAGTTCAAACTAGCTACCTCCGCTGCGCGTTCAGCCAATGCAGCTTCGGCTTGTTCCAGCACTTCCATCTGCTCGAGTGTCTGGGTCTCCAGTGCAGATATGAGTTTCCTGGCGGCGTCAGCTTCGCGTATTGCCGCGGTATATTCGTCTTGCTTCTTGGAAGACATCAGATTGCGTTCGGCTCGTTCAACTCGAGAACGCTGGTCTCGGATCTCGGTGTCGAGGCGTGCGCGTGTGTGTCTTGCCTCATCGCGGCGACTTTCGAGCGCCCGAATTTCAAAAGCGCGCCGATCGAACTCATTTTCGATCTCAGCGCGCTTTTGAGGAATGGTTTCCAGTTCCGTTTGTAGTCTTCGTATGCTTGTGTCTAGTTTTTGTAAAGCGACCAATTGGTGCAATTCCGCTTTCACTCGTTATCTCCCTAAAAAGATCAGGTATGGTTTTTTACGATTAGGAACAATCATCGAGTTGATTATCAGGCATCGGAGCACTTCTAGGCAAGTGACGCCTCTTTTAGGGCGTGGAAACCGCCGCTTCGACTAGTCAAACAGGCCGCTTCTTTGGAGTGCGCTGACCCTGTCGGCGCTTTATCCCACTGGCCGAGTGGACAATGTCGTAAATAAAGGAGGTCGGTCAGGCTACACCAGGCGAAAGCGACAGGTCGCCGCACTCCAGAGGTTAGGGTCCTACTCAGCGCCCACGGCCTTGGCAGCGTTGATTCGACCGCCGGTCGCAACCTTTCCGTTCAGACTAGGAAGCTTGTCTACCGAATTAAGCAGGATTGAGCGTAACTCCTCAACTGAGAGAGCTGGTCGCTTTGATAGAACGAGGGCGGCAATGCCTGACACCATGGGCGTGGCCATTGAGGTTCCGGAATGCTCCTCATATTCGTTGCCCAGCCAGGTACTCAAAATATTCGCACCCGGTGCCGCAATGTGCACACTCTTAGCGCCGTAGTTGGAAAAGGATGCTAATTCATCCTGACGATTTAGAGCGGCAACGCTTATCAGATTCCCGACGTTATAATTAGCGGGATACTGAGGAAGAAGATCCGTACTTAGAGAGTCATTCCCACTCGCAGCCACGAAGAGTATTCCCTCCTCATAGGCTTTGCGAATTACATCCTCCAGCCCTCGGGATCGCAATTTGGTTCCCCAGCTGGCGCTAATGATTCGTACATTAACTCCGGCGCGCTTGCGATCGATCACGTAATTGATCGCCTCGATGGCGTTTTTTGAAGTGCCGAATCCGCTGGCGTTCATAAACTTCAGCGGCATGATTTTTACTTTCCAGTTAACTCCGCTAATTCCAATTTCGTTACCGCCTTCAGCGCCAACGATCCCGGCGCAGTGGGTACCGTGGCCGTTCTCATCCATTGGATCGCCCGTATTGTCCACGGCGTTGTAGCCATGAACATCTTCGATGGAGCCCAGCTCGGTGTCTTCGTACTGCTTAACATTTTCAGCGCGAACCCAGATGTTGTGCTGCAAGTCAATGTGATTGTAATCAACACCACTATCGAGCACGGCAACAATGATGTCGTCGTCGCCAGTGGTTGTTGCCCACGCTCGCAACGCCGCTACATCCGCACCTGCTTTCCCGCCGTTCTGCCCATCGTTCGCCAGGGCCCACTGTTCCGAAAAGCGCACGTCATTGGGGTGCAAGTGTTTGAATCCATCGCCATCATGACGCAAGCTAATCTCGTAGCTCGGTTCTGCATATTCAACTTCTGGCAAGGCACGGTACTCAGCAGCAATTGATTCCCCCTCGACATTATCCAGATCATCGACGGCTGCCAGGCCCGGCACCGATTCAATTTCGTCTTCGACCCGATCGTTAAGCCGGGCTGTGATTTCATTGATCATATTGGCGGAAACGCCCGGACGGAACTTCACCAGGACTTCGGGAGCACCATTCTCGCGAGTCTCATCAACCTGGTTCGGATCAAAAACAACGTAAGGTTCGGGACTACCGGGCATGATGCGAACGGCGGAACGCCATTCCCTTTGCACTTTGCGGAGTTGGCCGGCAAGTGCGGCGATGAGGACAAGGAAAACGGCAAGAGCTACTTGCAGAACAAACTTATTACGACTCATTAGTACTCCCGCTAGATCAGATAATTCCCACCTTTGTAGTTCCACAGACGCAACTGATTTCTATTCGCTCGATACTCAAATGTTTGGCCGTCGGCTTCTAAAGTTATACGCCAGCCCGGTGTAATCATTTGCCCGCTCATTTCGTCTGAGACCGGTGCGCCGAGGGCCATATCAGGAAACTCAGCATCCTTAACAGACACAGTCCGAATATCGCTTTCGCCAATATCCAGTCGGCTGGCAACATCCTGACGCGCTTTTTCAATTGCCTCTTCTTTGCTCATAGCCATGACGACGGAGTTCCTTCCAGGGCGCTAATCCTCTAACGATGCCTTTTTACCGTTTGTTCCGCCCACACGATTGACGCCCGCGGCTGATATTAAGGATTACGAGGCATATTCTGCGCTACCGATTGGGCAGGGTCAAAGCATAGCGAAAGAAATGCCAGCAAGGCTTTAGCTACCTAAGATCGCCGTAGAGATGTTGTAACAACACCACCACAGTAATAGCGGCGGTTTCGGCACGTAGCGTTCGCCCACCGAGAGTCACAACGCTCCAACTACTGTCGAGAGCCATTGATATCTCTTCATCGGTCCAACCACCTTCTGGTCCAACCAAGGCTGTTATTTGTCGCTGCTCACCATTGAGGATGGCATTCATCTCGAGCGACTGTCCTTCGCGTTCAGAGAACATCAACCTTTGCTCTCCTGAGACGTCTGCAGCCTGTACGAGCTTAGTGAAGGAGATGGGTTGAACAACTTCTGGCACTAGCGCTCGGCCCGACTGTTTAGAAGCCTCCAGGGCAATCCTTTGCCAGCGCGCTACCCGCTTGTTCGCATCAGAGTCATCACGCAACCGAACATCCGCCAGCTTGGTTGCGACCGGAACGATGCTGGCAATGCCAAGCTCGGTGGCCTTTTGAACAACCAGATCAAACTTGTCGCTTTTCAACAAGGCAAGCGCCAGAGTCATTTGCAATGGTGACTCTGGCCGAGCGGGTGTGACCTCCATCAACACTTTCAAACGAGCGGTATCCTTCCGACTTTCCTCGATTGAGCAATCGAACTCTTTTCCGACGCCGTTGAAGACATGGACGCGATCGCCTGGTCGTAGACGCAATACTTCGCGGAGATGCCGAGCCTCGTCAGATTGCAGTGTCAGAGTATCGAGATCGGAACTGAATGCCTCGGGCGGCGCATAGAATCGGCGACGTGTCATAAATGCAAGATCAACCGGATGACTCAGCTGCGGACTTGCGCGGAAAGTACGGATCTGAAGATGAATCAGCTAGTTAATCTGTCTAAACTTTTCTGATTCTGATCCGCGATGATCCGCGCGAATCCGCGGCGGGTTGAATTAAACTCTAATCGTCACTCCTCGACTTTTGGCAAGGTATTAGACCACGATACAAACCCACTCACCTTCGCCAGTAACCTCAGGAGTTTCAGACACTCCACATTCCTGAAGACGTGTTAACACAGAATCTCTCTGCGTATCGAGAATGCCGGAAAGAATAAGTCGACCGCAGGTAGCGCCGATTAAGGTGGGAAGAATCTGAATGATCGTGTCAGCGGTGAGATTAGCACATACGCAGTCGGCTGATGCCGTCCCTTCCTCAACCTCTCCTACGCGAAAGACTACGTGCGAGACACTGTTCAGTTGCGCATTTTCTACAGCAATGCCAATCGCCATAGCGTCAGTGTCACAAGCGTCGATCCGAGCTTCCGGCCAAAGCTTCGCAGCTGCAATTGCCAAGATGCCTGTCCCGGTCCCTACATCGAGAAAACTCCCGCCCTTAAAGTGCCTCTCGATTGCGCTCAAACAAAGCCTGGTAGTTTCATGAGTGCCTGTGCCAAATGCCATGCCGGGCTCGATGCGAATCACCAGCCGGTCATGAGGCTGTTTTAACTCACTCCAGGGCGGGGCGATGATAAATCGTTTTCCAACTTCGACTGGCTGCCAGTTTTTTTTCCACTCGCCAAGCCAGTCCTGGTTCTCGACCTCGCGCAAATTCATTTCGCGCACTGCCGATGAGGGAAGATCGTAAATGCTGAGAGCGTTGGAAAGTTCGGCTCGCACGTGTTCACGGTCTGGTATCGACGCGAAGTAGGCAGTTACCTGGGCCAGTTCATTGTCCGATTGACTAACCTCCGTGCCCAACGCGCCGGCTTCCATCAAGGCGTATTGAACAGCCTCCTCAGAATTCGGTTCAATGCTGAGGATCAACGCATACCAATTACTTGATGCTGGATGGGCGACGAATTTCATTGAGCTTCGGATGGTATCGTAGATCGTTACAAGCGCTTCGACTAGAGCCTTTTCAGAAGTTTGAAGTGAACCAAAAACGCGATCGGTGGGTCTCGACCTTCAAAGAGCAAAAGTGTAGTCTGCTGAGACTTCACATGCCGAGCGAATTCCAGTCAATCTTACCCTTCGTCTTGATGGCTGCCGTTGCCGGCATCTTTGGCGGTGTCCTCGCGTTGTTTTGGGCTCCGGGGATCAAGTCCAGAAGTGCTCTTCAACACTTCGCGGCGGGCGTGGTGATTGGAGCCGTGGCGTCCGACTTAGTTCCGGAGGTTGAAAAAATCGGAGCTCCTGTCGGCATCCTTGCAGGATTTGCGGCCGGCGGGTTAGCAATGACTGGACTGAAGTGGCTGGTTCTAAAATTCGAGAAAAGAGAAAAGGAAAGGCATCAACTCCCTGTAGGCCTTGCGGCCGCTGCTGCTGTCGACACTCTGATCGACGGAGCCATGATTAGCGCCGGGTTCTCAACTGGCCGACAGCTTGGCGGTCTGCTGGCAGTGGCCCTTGCAGTGGAACTGTTCTTCCTTAACCTTTCGGTGGGAACAGAATTTCACAAACGGAAGTCCAAGCATTTGCAGGGATTGGCAGTCACCAGCGGCATCGCATTTTTCCTTTTGGTTGGGTCAGTAGCTGGTTTTTTCTTGCTCAGAGGTCTTTCGCAAGCGACAGTAGCTATCTTCCTGGCATTTGGCGCCGCCGCTCTAATCTACCTGGTGGCGGAAGAGTTGTTGGTAGAGTCGATTCAGGCCGAGGAGAGTCTCTTTTCGACAGCCATGCTGTTCGCAGGTTTCCTGGTAGTACTCGCCTTTAAGCTGGTTGGTCCAAATTGGGGTGCCGTTACTGCCCACGTCTTCAACCAATTCCCATTTCATCAAGCAAGTGTTGCTTGTTACGCCATTCTTCTTCTACCTTAACGAATAACTCCAGATGGCAGCGATGCCCAAGTAACTGCTCGATATCTCTGCGCGCGGTTATCCCAATCTGTTTCAGGCGAGAGGCGCCCTTGCCAATAATGATCTTCTTCTGTGACGGCCGCTCGACAAATATTGCGCAGTAAATTCGCGTGAAGTCGTCGCGGACTTCTTCCCATTTTTCCGTTACCACCGCAGTGACATAAGGAATCTCTTCTTCGGTTGTCTGTAGGATCTTCTCGCGAATGATCTCGGCAGCCATGGAGCGCACTGATTGATCGGTGAGTTCGTCCTCGCCGAAAAGAGGTTCGGACTCCGGTAGGTGCTTTACCATTTGCTCGAGCACTACATCAGAAGCACTTCCTCGTAGGGCCGATATCGGGACAACCTCCTTCCAGTCATATTCGTTTCGGTAGAAGTCTATGAGCGGCAACAAGGCCGACTTGTCTTCCAGTTTGTCGATCTTATTGAGGAGGAGGAGTGCAGGTTTGCCGGACTTCTGGACCAAATCGAGCACGAATCGATCACCATTCCCGGTTTTCACAGAAGCATCTCGAATCAGACAGATCAGGTCGACACCCATCAATGCATCCTGGACCGTAGACATCATCCGGCGATTCATCTCATATCCTGGTTTGTGAACACCCGGGGTATCAACAAGAACAATTTGGCCGTTGGGACGAGTGATGACGCCCTGAATTCGGAAGCGAGTTGTTTGGGGCTTATTTGAAACAGCCGCAAGTTTTTGGCCCACCAGCCGGTTTAGCAACGTCGACTTGCCGGCGTTGGGTCTGCCAATTAAAGCCACATAACCTGCGCGGTAACTTGTTTCTTGAGTCGCTTGTGCCAATAGTTGCCTTTCGGGGATCCTACCCGCTGTTCTTTCTCCACTCCTCGCCGTGGCTACTTATTTCGTCCAGAGTTTGCTGGACCTCATCACGCTTCATCTGCAATTGACTCTCATCAGCATCCGGGGCCACATAGATTGGTTTTGCTATCTGGACCAGGGCGCGCGCAAAAGGTTTGGGGACTTGAAACTGATCCCAACTCTTGTTGGCTGACCAATAACTGGAAGCCGTGATAGTAAAAGGCAGGATCGGCTGCCCAGTTTTCTTGGCAAGTAGTACCGCTCCCATTTTAGCCACGTACTTTGGGCCCTTCGGACCATCGATGGTGAACGCCGTTGGGCAGCCGGACCGCATGAGTCTGGCCATTTCAACGATCGCACCCACGCCACCTCGTGTACTTGAACCGCGGGCCGCGCCATAACCAAACCGTTGAATAAATCGCGCAATATACTCGCCATCGAAACTCTGCGAGGTCATCACCACGATACGCCGTTCCCGCCAGAAGTAGGTGGCGAGGAAGACGCGGTTGTGCCAGAAGGTATAAATAGGTAAGCCGCTATCCTGAGAAGCAGCTTCCCAGTTTTCCCATCCCTGAACTTCAAACCGTACTGTCAGTCCAATTAGTTTAATGAGCACGAAGAAACCAAGATCCGCCGCTCGAATCAAGAAACGCTTCTTCACTGGATAGGCGGAAAGATCGGCGAAGGTGTACGCGCGTTCAACTGTTTCATGCTTGGGGCGCGCACCCTTAAATTGTCTTTCGGCTGAGGCTTGCATAGGTTCGGTTAGAACCAGACGAGTATAACGAAAAGCTCGAGTGAGCGATAACCTGGCGTCTGCTCTGCTCCGTAGGAGCACCATGTTTATAGCTTTTGGCTAGGTGACAAACTGGCGCTCCGTAGGAGC
>DASSCG010000189.1:0-7443 GCA_035697925.1 Pyrinomonadaceae bacterium | reverse complement strand
CATCTCCATTTTGGATTTTAGATTTCGGATTTTGGATTCTTACTCGCCCGTGCGGTGCGAATAAGAATTTCGGTCCGTTTTCTTTCAATCCAAAATCAAAAATCCAAAATCAAAAATCCCTTAATAGCGTCGCAGTGTAGCGGAGAAACTCGGGCAGCGACAAGCGGAGGTCCATTGGCAGACGAACACTTGTTATATGACTTGCCATGCGAAAAGTTGGTGCTTGCGTCCAGGAGTCCTCGCCGTGCCGAAATACTCACCGCCGTCGGTTGGCCTTTTGAGATGGTGGCCTCCAACATTGACGAGACTAGATTCAAATCGGAGAGCGCCGTGTCGTATGTGACACGATTGGCGCAAGCCAAGGCCGAAGCAGTAGCGAGGACCGCCACGTCAGGTTTGGTCGTCGGCGCCGATACGGTGGTAGTAGTTGAGGATCAGATTCTCGGTCAACCCAGCGATCCTGATGATGCACGGCGAATGCTGAAACTCTTGAGCGGCCGTTGGCATGAGGTCCTGACAGGTGTGTCTTTGATGCGTGCAAACAAAAATAGTTTGGTGGAACACGAAACAACCCGGGTGCGGTTCACCGAAATGTCGGACGTTGAGATTGATTGGTATGTCGGGACGGGCGAACCAATGGACAAGGCCGGTGCTTACGCTGTGCAGGGCCGGGCGGCTCTATTTATCGAAGAGATTCAGGGAGATTATTTCAACATTGTGGGACTGCCCATGCGTTTACTCTATAAACTCGTGCGTCAGATTCAAGAGGTTTAGGCTCCCACTTTTGGTTCCTTTTCAGAACAACACGGTTCCTCCATCAACATTAATCGCCTGGCCGTTTATGCCGCGTCCTTCCTCAGAAGCGAGCAACAGTGCCACGGCCGCCACTTCGTCGACGGTAACCAGTCGATTTTGAGGGCTCATTTTTTTGATCGCCTCGAGGGCCTGATCGGCAGTGCGGCCCGTTTTGGCAGTCACATTTTCGATACCGCGTGTGGTCATGTCTGTATCAACGTAACCCGGACAAATCGCATTCACTGTGATTCCTTTTCCGGCAACTTCAAGTGCGATGGAACGAGTTAATCCCAGCACCCCATGCTTTGAAGCCGAGTAGGCCGCAATGTAAGGAGCCCCAGTTTTGCCTGCAATAGAGGCGATGTTGATAACGCGTCCCCAACCGCGCTCCAGCATGTCGGGCATCGCGGCACGTGTGCAATAGAACGTGCCGGACAAATTGATTGCCAGATGACGTTGCCAGAGATCGTCGTCCGTCTTCGCCAGCGGAGCGCTCTCAGCAATGCCGGCGTTGTTGATGAGGATGTCGGGTCTGCGTTGCTCGAACGCATTTCCTAACGCCCGGAAAAATTCCAGAACGTCAGCAGGATCTGAGACGTCGCAGACATCGTAAAACGTGTCGACGTGGAATTGTTTCCGAATTTCGTCAGCCACGCGTTTAACTTCACCGGATGACCGCGAACATAGCGCTATCGACGCTCCTTCACGTGCGAAGGCCAGGGCTATGGCGCGTCCAATCCCGCGGCCACCGCCAGTGACTAAGGCAATCTTATTCTTGAGTTTCATCAGGCGCCGCCGGATCTATTGCGGGCTGGCAGCTCGAGTTATGAGGTTCAACTCAATCTCGATCATGTCACCGAGAAAGTTTGGATTATCTGGTCGGGCGAAGTTGATTCCGTAGTCCTTCCGGTTGACAGTCGTCCTGCCAGTCGCGCCAAGCACCGTCTTCCCAGTCTTCGCATCTGGAGTGGTGACGCCGTTGACTGTGAAAGGTATCGCGATCTCTTTCGAGACGCCGTGCATTGAGAAGGTGCCGTGTGCGATAAAGCCTTTTCCTTTCTTCTCAATCCGGCTGCTCTTGAAGGTTATCTCCGGGAACTTCTCAACATCAAAGAAATCGGCTGTGCGCAGGTGTGCATCGCGACGTTCAATCCCGGTATCTATGCTCGCGGCTTTGATGGTGGCCTCGACGGAGGATTTCGTCACGTCCTTATCGTCATAAATGATCGTCACCGTGAACTCGTTGAATTTGCCGCGCACATTTGAAAGCCCGCCGGCAATCGGAATTGAGAAACCAATATTAGAGTGAGCGGCATCGATATCGTACTTCGTGACTGCCGCGAAAAATGGCGTAGCAGAAATCAGCACGGCCAAAAGGGTTGGTATAAACAGGTGCTTGCGCATGTAATGGTGTCTCCTTTGATTTGTAAGGCTTGGGGAATTACGCGAGGTTGAAGCCTAATCTAAGCAGCCGCGCGGAACAAGTCGATATTAGCAGAGTAGACTCTGCATTCGACCTTCTCAATAGAACCAAAAGATACGATCCACGAAACAAGACGAAATAGCACTAAACAAGTTTCGTGTTGTTTCGTATGCTTTCGTGGGCCCTTAAAGCACTGAGATCTACTGTCCGGCAAATTTGGGTGGGCGCTTTTCAAGGAAAGCGCGAATGCCTTCAATTCCGTCTTCAGATTCAAAGCAACGCAACTGCGCTTCCGTCTCATAGCGAAGCATCTCTTCAAGTTCATCCGACTGGCTCAAGTAGACCGCTTGCTTGGCTGCAGCAATTGAAATCGGCGAAGCATCCCGAAGTCGTTCGGCCAACTCGCGAACCGCAGACTCCAATTCGGTAGGCGCTACCACGCGATTCACGATGTCTAGCCGCAATGCTTCCTCGGCGCTCAGGGCCTCTCCAAGAAAGAACATCTCACAAGCCCGATTTGGAGTTACCAGATGCGGCAGGAAATAGGTGCCGCCCCAATCCGGATGCAAGCCGAGCTTTACAAACGACTGGCTGAACATCGCTTCAGTCGAAGCAATGCGAAGGTCGCAGGCTAACGCCAGATTGCAGCCGGCACCTGATGCTAACCCGTTGATTGCTCCGATTACGGGCTTGTTCATTTGACGGATGGCCAACACCACGCGTCGAGCCGCTCCGAGCAGACGGGAAAACTCATCGACGTCCTTACGCTCAAGCAGCTCCGCCATGAACGACACGTCGCCTCCTGCGCAAAAGGCCCTCCCGGCGCCCGTCAGAACCACCACTCGAATGGCGCGATCGCTGCCCATGGCTTCCAAAGCTTCTGCAAGATCACGCCGCATGTGGCCGACGAATGCGTTCAACTTCTCGGGACGATTGAGAGTAATCGTCGCAATCCCGGAATCTTCAGTGATGTCGATGTGCTCGTACATGGAGGGTGGTGTCGGGTATCGGGTGCCGGGTGCCGGTTCTTACTGACACCTGGCACCCGTCACCTGACACCTATTTTCCTTTAAACACAGGTTTGCGTTTGCTTACGTAAGCGTCAATGCCTTCTTTCGCGTCTTCGGACTGAAACAATTGCTGCTGCAGCTCACGCTCTAATGCCAGCGCTGATTCAAACGGAATCTCTGCCCCAGTCTGAACGCTGCGTTTGATCCGGCCAACCGCATGCGCAGCACGGTTAGGAGAGGTGAACTGACGAGCGTATTCCAAAACTTTTTCAAGAAAAGTCGTCGCGTTCTCGGCATCATAGACGTCGTTGATGATTCCCAGTTCTTGTCCACGCTCGAAGTCAAAAAGTTCGCCGCTAGCCATTAGCTCAATCGCTTTCGACTTGCCGACCATTCTTACCAGACGCTGCGTACCACCGGTTCCCGGCAACACACCGAGTGACACTTCCGGCAAACCCATCTTACCCGCGCCTCTGCGTGCAATGCGCAGGTCAGCAGCCATTGCGACCTCGAGCCCACCGCCAACGCAGTGGCCGTTGATCGCGGCGATCACCAGTTTCGGCGTTTGTTCCAGACGGGACAGAGTTTCATTAGCGTGCAGACAAAAGTAATACTTGAAAGTGGGCGTCACGTCAGCAAGCATCTGGATGTTGGCGCCGGCGCAGAAGAACTTCTCTCCACTGCCCGTAATGACGATTACTTGGACATCCTCGTCCATGCGCGCAGCGAGAATGCGTTGATCCAGCGTTTGCATCATCTCGTGAGTGTAGGTGTTTGCCGGAGGATCGCTAAGCGTCAGAATCGCAACACCCTGATCGACGCGGTATGTCACGAGATTGGATGTTTCTTTAACTTGAGAGTGGTCTGCAGCTACCATCCTGTTCTCTCCATTGATTTAGAAATTGACAGAATAAAGACAATCTGGCTGGCCTATTCACCCCATGAAAGTCTCATGGTAGGGAAGGCGGTTTACCCCCGGGCGTTGAATGGCACTCAACCCAGCGGGGGTAAAGCACCCTTCCTAACCTCGAGGTTGCGAGCGTTGAGCACCAAAAGCCCCGCTCGTGTTCACTCAGAGTGTGACGCGCGCCACACGCTCACTGACTCTGTTTTGTGTTGAGCGCTGGAGTGTAATTCTTCAGGGGCCAGTTCATCAACAAAGCCGTGGAGAAATAGTCGAGTGATGTGTTCAACCAGTTCCTCGACCTTAAGCTTGCCCGCCGGATCGTACCAGTTGTAAATCCAGTTCATCATCCCGAAGAGTGCATAGGTCGCAGCCGTTAGATCAACGCGCCGATTCACAGGTTGATCTGCCTGCAACTCGCTCAGGATTTCCCGAGCTAATCTGGTGTACTTCTGTTTTTTTCCCGACACGTGTTGCTGCATGTCACCGGCTAGCGAATCAGCTTCGTGCGAAAGCACTTTCATCTCGGCCATGTTAGCCGCGAAGAATGCGAGGTGATTGTCGATGAAGATTCGTAGTTTTTGAACCGGCTCCGACACTTCTGCCAGCCTTTGCTCCAATCGCTCCAGTACGCGGCCGAAACAGTTATCCTGAATCAGAAATAGCAATTCTTCCTTTGACTTGCAGTAATGGTATAAGCCCGCCAGGCTAACTTCCGTTGCGCGCGAAATGTCTCGCATCGAAGTAGAGTGATAGCTCTTTTCGGCAAAAATGCGCGCTGCGGTGCGCAGAATAAACTCCAGCTTTTGATCGTAGCGCGTAAAGTCTTGCAGTTGGGTAGTCATTCTCTCTGGCTCTCAATCGTTCAACCCGCGTCGCTGCGAGTGCGGCGATACTCTTCAATCTCCTTCTTCTTTTCTCGCCCTAATTCTCCCATCCGTTCCAGCCAGCTCTCCTCGAAGGGCATGAGTGCGTCACGTAAAGTCTCCGCGACTGCCAGGTCCCGAAACCATTTTTTGTCGGCGGGCACGATGAACCATGGGGCCTGTTTGGTACTGCAACGGTTGAGAGCATCCTCGTAAGCTGCAGTGTAGTCATCCCACCGCTCGCGCTCCCTCCAATCGTTTACCGATAGCTTCCATGATTTGATCGGATCTTTCTCACGTTTGAGAAGCCTCTGTTCTTGTTCATTTTTGCTGATGTGGAGGTAGAATTTGAGAATAATAGTTGCTGAATCTGAGAGCAGCCTTTCGAAGGCGTTGATGTGATCAAAACGCCGGCGCCAGACTTTCGCTGGTGCAAGTTCATGGACTCGTACTACGAGCACATCTTCGTAATGCGAGCGATTAAAGATCTTGATTTCTCCTGCAGGAGGCGTCCGGGCGTGAACTCGCCAGAGGAAATCGTGAGCCAGCTCTTCTTCTGTTGGGACCTTGAAAGAGGCTACCGAGCAGCTCTGCGAGTTCAACGGACCTGTAACTTGGCGGATTAAACCGTCCTTGCCGCTGGTGTCGCGCCCTTGGAGGATGATGAGCACGCTGTGCGATCGGACCGCGTAAAGAAGTTCCTGTAGTTCGATTAATTCTTCAAGATATCGTGCTGTCTTCTTCTCTGCATCATGACGCTTAAGGCCCGCGTGCTCTCGCGGATCAAAATCCAGCAGTTTGATACGTTGCTCGCCGTCCAAACGATGTGCATAGCCCACCTGTGTCTCCTCAACAATCTCGAAAATGTATCGGCTCAAGCGTGCACGCGGGATAGATGCGGAGGCGCTTGACAAGCTGAATCCGATTCGCACCGCGCGTGGTACTGTTCGGCCGGAGCTTAAAGCCTCACGTACTCGAACTCGAAAGGTTTGCCTTTTACGCCTGCTGCTGGTGGTGCGATCCAATTAGCGATCTTTCCCGGTTCGACTACCGGATGCATCAGGCTGCGAACGTATTCTCGGTCTTCCATCGTGGGGAGCCATTGTGCCTTCCGCTGCTCAAACTCCTCAGCCGTGATCGGATTGCCATCAATATCGAAATAGTGGCCGGCGTATTCACCTACATGGCGGTGAAAACGTGTATTAGGCAAACGGATTCGCTCGCTAATACCCACGTCCGCAAGGGTTTTATTCCAACGCGCAAGGCCTTTTTCGCAATCCTTCACGTATTCCCCACGGAGCACCTCGTTGAGAGCGTTTCTGAGTGGGACTTCGCGTGAGCTTAGCTTTCCTTCGTCTACGACCGTCATTGTAAACGTCTGATCCGCAGCGATATGATCTGTGTACAACTCTTGCTCTTTGTACCGGCCCTTGAGACCCGCAGCGAAGAAGTCTGCCGAGTTAGAGCTAATTTCACCGCCGAATAAGTCGAGCGAATAGCTAAACCAGAAATTTACGTGCTTCTGAATAATGTCCAGAGGAATGCCGCCAAGCTGGCGCACGTCGCCTTCTTTCATTAACTGAGCAGTGCGCTTGACGATCCGATTGATCCCGGTGTCGCCGACAAACATATGGTGCGCTTCTTCAGTCAGCATGAACTGGCAGGTGCGCGCGAGCGGCTCAAACCCCGACTCAGCGAGCGCCGAAAGCTGATACTTACCGTCTCGGTCAGTGAACATCGTGAAACAGAAAAAGTTGAGCCAGTCATCACAAGGTTGGTTAAAGGCTTCCAGGATGCGCGGCTTGTCGGGATTTCCGCTGCGTCGCTCCAACAGAGCATCCGCCTCGTCGCGACCATCACGTCCGAAGTAGCGCTGCAGAAGGTAAACCATTGCCCAGAGGTGCCGTCCTTCTTCTACATTCACCTGAAACAAGTTGCGCAAGTCGTAAAGCGAAGGGCAGGTTTTGCCGAGCTCTCTTTGCTGTTCAACCGAGGCGGGTTCGGTGTCACCCTGGGTCACGATGATCCGTCGCAAAGAATTACGAAACTCTCCCGGCACTTCCTGATAAGCGGGCTGTCCATAGTTGTCGCCAAAACCAATTGTCGCGCCGGGCTGAGCAGGCTTCAGAAAGATACCCCAGCGGTAATCCGGCATTTTGACGAAATCAAAGTTGGCCCAGCCGTCAGGTTCAACGCTGATCGCCGTACGCAGATAAACGTCCTTGTTTTGAAACCCCTCCGGTCCCATTTCTCGCCACCAATCGAGATAGTTCGGAAGCCATTTCTCCAAAGCCCTCTGCAGTTTCTTATCCTCGGCGAGGTTTACGTTGTTTGGTATGCGTTCGTTAAGATTCATTTGCGTCAACCTTGAATTAGAAATGCCTGGACGTCAGTTGTCAGTAGTCAGTTGTCAGTGGTAAGAGATTCAAAAGTTCGAAATGCAAT
>DASSCG010000188.1:0-3244 GCA_035697925.1 Pyrinomonadaceae bacterium | reverse complement strand
AGAACTGGTGAGCCGTGGAGGGCTCGAACCTCCGACCCGCTGATTAAGAGTCAGCTGCTCTACCAACTGAGCTAACGGCCCGTGAGCGGAAAGAAATTATACGTTCGCCGAGTAGAGTGTCAAGCAGCGACGTTTCCATTCGAATGAGTTGAGAAAACTACCGCTTTGGAGCGAGAACACTCATGCAGAGGTGGTACACTCTTTTCCGCCTAGTAGTTTATTAACCCCCTCGATAAGTCCGTCAATGTCAGGCTTGGCGACGTAAGAATCTGCACCGGCGGCGATGGCTTCATGCTTGTGCATCTCATACGCATCACCCGTGTAAAACATGCAGGGAACACCGGGTGTCAATAATGTGAGCTTCTTGCACAAGTCGAGGCCGCTGCCATCAGGCAGGCGCTTATCAAGCACATACAGATCGAACTGTCTCGTCTTTGCTAGTTGTAGGGCTTCCTTAACCGTAACTGCTGTCACTACTTCATAGTCTTCTTGAGCCAAAAGCAGTGTGAGCATTTCAGATGTGTCTTCGTGATCGTCGACGCAGAGGATGCGACACTTCGCTTGCGACATGGGGGAACCCTCCTTGAGTGGTCTTGTGTTTTAGGTTAGCGGGAAGAGTCTGAACGTTCCAGACTCCAAATTCTAAACCGAATTGGGCCGTCTGACTAGTCCATAACCAATCAGATGGGCTGATTTCCCAAACGGCAGAGCAGCCTTCTCGTTTTTGCTGGAATCAGCAGGTCATTATTATTTTCGTAAGGGTACCTAAGTAACCGGGATCGTTCACATTCTCTTGCGATCCTGTACTAGCAGGTGGGCAGATTCCTCCTGCCCACCGCCACCTAAAGCCGGCTTCTTGCCCATGGTCTGAAGACCCCAACATTTTCCATTTTCCATTTCTCATTTCTCATTGGTCGGAGTCTTCTTCAGGCTTGTTCGTGATGTCTCACCGATCCTTAATCTGGCCGAAGAAGTCATACGATCCACGAAATCACACGAACCGACGCGAATATCCCACAACGCCAATGAAAAATGAGAAATGAGAAATGAGAAATGGAAAATCTGACCAGCTCCTTACGTCCTGCTGGCTTTCCGTTTCCGCAATTTTGGCCGCTACTGGGTTGGCCGTCGTGGATCCTGCAGTGCTCTGAGGAGCTGCTTCAACGCATCAATCTCTTCGTCGTCTGGTTCCAGCTGCATATACTTTTCGAGCGCGGATGAGGCAGCCGCGCTTTCACCTAGCTTGTGGTAAACCAGAGCGAGATTGAAATAGACAAGTGAGAATCCCGGTTCAATCTGGGTGGCCGCTTCATAATGGAGACGAGCGAGTGGAAGTTCCCCGGCATCGTAGTAGAGATTGCCCAGGTTGTAATGAGCTTCGACGTGGCGAGGATCACTCTTGAGAGAGAGCGTAAAGTTGTCGAGCGCTTTCGATATGTTCCCTTGTTCCAGGTTGATGATTGCTAGATTGCAGTAGGCCTCCGCGACATTGTCCCCTTCAGCAATAGCCTCGAGATAACAATCCGCCGCCTTCCGGTCTCCATGTTCGTGCAACAACAATGCTTCTTCGAAGGGAGTAAGCAAACGCGCCAGCCGGCCAACTTCTGCGCGGAAAAGATTCAATTGCCCTTGAAGCTCCGCCTCAATCTGGCGGATGCTGTGACCCTGCGCCCTCAACTCTCGTACTCGTCGGAACTGCGTGAGCGCGTGAAAGTCGAAGGTGTAGTCCCTGGACTCTCCTGACGAACTGGCCTGGATTATTCCTTGTTCAATCCAACGTCGAATCGTGCGCTCGCTGAGACCAAAGAGCTGTTTTATCTCGCGAATCGAGTAGCTTGATTTGACACGTTGATAATCTGCCTTCGCTGGGACAGGTGAGGGGAAGGTCAGGACCTTATTGCTGTTTTCTTTCATCAATAAAACTAAGCTTAAGACGCCTTTCGCTTCTTAGCTGCCTTTGGCTTTGCCATTGGCTTAACCAGGGTGATCTGCGGTTTCTTCTTCGTCGTACTCTCCGCCTTCACCATCGGTTTACGACTCGATTGCTGCAGGCTCTTCTTGAGCGCGCTCATGATATCAAGTCTGGGAAGTTCTTCAACCTCAAATTCAACCGTCTTCTTCCCTTTGATCTTGGAATCGATCAACTTCTTTAACGCCTCGTGATAATTATCGACAGTGTCGATCTCCCCGAGAGAAGTAGCCATTTGCTCGACTAGGGTGGTGGCAAGCTTGAGTTCATTCTTGTCGAGCTTTTGCGCTCCATCGATCTCAGGCACGCTTTCCATGCTGCGCAGCTCATGAGGGTAATGCAGCTTTTGCAAGACCAAGCCTTTTTCATGCGGGAAGAGGGCAACCAGATCCTCACGATCGCGCAGTACCACTTTGCCGACACCAATCTTGCCAGTCTGTTTCATCACCTCACGCAATAGCGCATAAGGTTTTTCTGCGACTGGGCCGTCAGGACCGGCATAGTAAGGAGAGTCGAAGAACGTTGTGGGAATCTCGCTGGCGTCCACGAACCCAATGATGTCCACGGCTTTGGTGGTCTTGATCTTTATCTTGGCGATATCCTCAGGTTCCACGATCGCATAACGATCCGATTCATATTGAAATCCTTTAGTAATCTGATCATTGGTAACCACCTGGCTGCATTTCTTGCAGCGCTTATCGTAACCAATGGGGCCGTAGTCTTCGCGGTGTAACTGGTTGAACTGGATCTTCTCGGAAGTCTCAATCGCGTTGTAAATACGGACCGGAATGGCAACGAGCAGGAACCTTATATGGCCTTTCCAAATCGATCTCATGTGTGACTCTCCTGGAACTCGGGGGCGTCGCTTTGTTGACGAGCGCTCTGGACAACTGGCGTTCTAGCGAATTTCGCCGCACGGGCGGCGGCGAGGGCTGTATTATGCGACCGGTATGCGGGGATGTAAAGCCTTATTTCCTAGGAGTTTCCGGCGGCAAAGCCGTACTCCATGGGGTAAATGACTGCGCCAGGAACGGTAGGGAATCAATATATTAATCTCAATTAGCTGGTTTGCCGCACGGCTACGCATACATTAGCGCGGTGCGCATGGCTCCTGCGGATTGCCAGCGTTGGGCAGGGTCCTTGTGAAGGGCACGGTCTATGATTTCGCAGACCGCCGCGGGAACGTGTGGGGCGCGCTGGCTTAAAGGTATTGTCGGCTGTTCAAAAATAGCCTTAATAGTTTCAGCCATGCTCGACTTCTGGGCCAGGTTCAAC
>DASSCG010000187.1:0-3176 GCA_035697925.1 Pyrinomonadaceae bacterium | reverse complement strand
ATTACAAAAGCTGTTGAGCGCAGACCCTTTTGCCAACCCGTTTCACGGGCATCACGAATACTTAATGCGTCAGGATGAAGACCTGCGGCGATTAAAATGGTCCGCGCACGATTTAAGAACTCCGGCCAACGCGAAACGATTCCAATCAAAGCATCATCAGGTGGCGCCTTCTCACCTCGCATGGACGCCGGCACAGACTGTGAATGAAGAGCCACGAATTCAACGCCGGTCGGCAAAGACTCACGTGCACGATCGGCTTGGCTATACATGACTACCGGCACTGCTCCGGTTAACTCGCCCAGTGACCACTCATCGAAGCCCATCGCCTTCACTTTGGCGCCAGTCGCTTTTTCGATTTCCGAACTCAAAATCAAACGCAGTTCAAGATCAGGTTCAATTAAGAGAAAATGATCAGGCGGCTGCATAGTCAGCCAGCGTTGCAAGCCCGCCTGAATTGCGCTCAGCGAAAACTGCCGCTGACGGGCAGTCTTAAAGAACTTCGCGATTAACTGGTCCAGCTGCAGGCTTCCGTCGAACGGTTGCTCGGCCGCCCGTTCCCTTACATAAACGCCGCTGCCCTTGCGGAATTCAACCCAGCCCAGACGAGTGAGTTCCCGGAAGGCAGCGCTAACGGTGTTGGCGTGAATCTTGTAGCGACGCGCCAGGTCGCGCGTGCTTGGTAAGCGCTCGTTTGCCTTCAGATCGTTGCTGACGATGCCAAGCACAATCTGCGTCACCAGTTGTTCACGAAGAGGAACTTCACTGCTTTTAGCAAGCCACAAACGCATGGGGTCAGCTTAGGACCAGCAATGAGGGATCAGCCGGAGAATATCACGGTTCGCTCGCGCGGCAATGATGCTGTTTTGGAAGGAAACCTGAGAGACAAAAAAATACGATCCACGAAACTCCACGAAAAGGACCGTTTCGTGATGATTCGTGTGATTTAGTGGATCGTTCGCTGACGTTCCAAACGAAATCTCAAATGCGCCACAACCCGTAGGATTTACCATTTGGCATTTAGCATCTAACATTAGGTTATGGATTCGGTATCGTCAGCGATCGCAGTTCTGACGGCCATGATTACGCCGGCAGTTTTAATTTCAGCTTGTGGGAGCATGATTCTTTCTACTTCAGGCAGGTTGGGACGAGTGGTCGATAGAGTGCGCGCCCTGTCCGACCGTTTGGAGGAGATGGCTTCAAAACCAGGAGACACTGAGGCCGCGCGCGAGCGACAGGCCGTGATCTTTTCACAGTTAGACAAGCTAACGAGCCGGGCACGCGTGCTGCAGCGTTCCATGGTTACGTTTTACGTGGCTCTCGGGTTATTTGTGGCAACCAGCGTCGCCATTGGAATTGTAGGAATCGCCGGTAATCCACGTTACAACTTCGTTCCGGTTATCGTCGGCATGCTGGGAGCGTGTTTTCTTTTCTATGGCAGCATTCTGTTGATTTTCGAAGCGCGGCTGGCGTTAAGTACAATCCATGCTGAGATGGATTTCATCTGGCGGCAGACTACGCGGACCGCACCTGCGGATTTGGTCGAGAGTCACAAACCACATTTCGTGCACTTTAGAAGACCTCATCGAGACTGAGTTTTCGATCCCTGAACCGGCGATTTAATGACAACGGCATCCTATCTTTCGCTACTTGAATCGGGAGAGCTCGAATCGCGCGTTGAGCAGCTGGAAGCGTTGCTTGAACGCTGCACGGTTTGTCCGCGCGACTGTCTCAACAATCGTTTAAACAACGAGCTCGCCGCTTGTTACTCCGGACGACTACCCATCGTCTCTTCATACACGGCTCACTTCGGAGAAGAGCCTGCGCTGGTCGGGACAAACGGCGCAGGAAACATCTTTTTTGGCAACTGCAATCTCCGATGTGTCTATTGTCAGAATTATCAGATCTCGCAAACGCATAAAGAACAGTTAAAGAATGAAGTAAGTCATGAGCGCTTGGCGGCAATGATGCTCGAGCTCGCCTCTCAAGGTTGTCACAACATTAACTTTGTTTCACCTACTCATTTTGCGCCGCAGATGGCCAGGGCAATTCTGCTGGCCGCAAGACAAGGTTTACGCCTTCCGATCGTTTACAACACCAACGCTTACGATTCAGTGGAAGTGCTACGCCTGCTTGAGGGCATTGTTGACGTGTACTTACCAGACCTTAAGTATGCTGAAGATGAAGCGGGTTATCTCTATTCAAAGGTGAGGGGCTACAAAGAATGCTCGCGGCGGGCAATCGCGGAGATGTTTCGGCAAACAGGCGATGAACTGGTCCACGGCGAGGATGGATTGCTCAAACGGGGACTGGTTATTCGCCTGCTCGTATTGCCCAATGACATTGCCGGCGTCAAAGAATCGCTCGAATGGATCAAAGACACACTCAGTCCCAAAGTAGCCGTCTCGCTGATGGCCCAGTACTATCCTACACATCAGGCAGCGACCAACCGTCGCCACATCTTGCTTTCGCGGCGGATCAGCGAGTCTGAGTGGCTGCGCGCGGTGTCAGCACTTGACCAGATGGGAATGGAATCGGGTTGGATGCAGGAGTTTGACGGGTCGGCTTACTACTATCGTCCAGACTTTAGAGATCCAGACACACCGTTCAAAGACATTCGCGACTTTACCTCTTAACCTCACAAGTCGCGCGGCACAAGTAATACGGCTGTGCCGCCTGTGTTGGCTTCGCGGAAGTAGCTTTGCCCTTCCGTTACAGGTTCTCTTACTCTTGGCGGCTATGCCGCGCCCTTCAACTCCTATTCACTACCGGCTGGTTTTCAATTGGTGTGTGGTGTGTTCAGTAACTGAGGTTGGCGGCCGTTCCCCCGGATTGATCGCATTCGTTGGAGTTAGTCCTTCGGCCAAAGAACCAGCGACCTTTAACTTTGAGTCGAGTGCATTCTGGGCCAGGGCTTCGTCTGCGTGGTCCATCACCTGCTTGCGCGGGAGCGTAAACAGCAACCCGTTAAGGATGATTGCCAAGCCTATGAACAGCATCACCGTACCCGGGATTACCAGTACGAATAAATCTTTTTCGGCTTCACTGGCAATGATGCCGCCGAGCGATGCGCCCAGACCGATGAAGACCATGATGACTCCGGCGCGAATGCGGCGCAGGCGCTTTTCCGCTGGAGACTCGAGAAATTTTTCAATCTCAGGCAGGACATCTTCGGCCAC
>DASSCG010000186.1:0-4778 GCA_035697925.1 Pyrinomonadaceae bacterium | reverse complement strand
GTAACTTCGCGAAGCCGGTCCCAATCAACTCTCTGTTCAGCGTCGTAGAATTTTGCCAGATCAATTGAACCCAGATTGCAGGAGTTCGAGAAGTGGAGAAACTGTTCGCCGCAGGGATTACACGAATAGATCGGTCCCATCGACTTCATCATGTGGTTATGACGATTCACTTCGTCGATGAATGCAATCCCCGGCTCAGCATATTTATGCGCGCTGGCAACAATCCGATTCCAAATGTCAGGCGCGAAAACCATTCCTGGACGCGGTGGCTCTTCGATGGTGCATTTCGAAAGGTCGGTATTTACATACGACTGCTTGTCGGGAAAAGTCACCGTTGATCCATCACTGCGCCGGCATACAACGTAATCACCATCGCGCACCGGATCGTAGACCGGGTCGTTCCAGGGTTCTCCGTTAAACTCAAGCTGGAACCACTCGTTGTTATCGACCGCCCTTAGGAACTTATCAGTGACGTTAACTGAAATATTGAAGTTGGTCAGTGAGTGCTGATCGTTCTTGGCGTGAATGAAGCGCAGCACGTCTGGATGCGTGACTCGTATCATTCCCATATTTGCCCCGCGGCGAACGCCACCCTGCTTCACTACGTCGGTTACCTGGTTAACAATATTCATGAACGAAACCGGGCCAGAGGCGACGCCGCGGGTGGAACCTACCAAAGCGCCAGCCGGACGGAGGAATTCATAAGTCATACCAGTGCCGCCACCGGTTTGATGAATAGTCGCGGCTGCTTTCGCATGTTCCATGATGCCGGCAATGGAGTCGGGAACATCAAGCACAAAGCACGCTGCAAGTTGGCCATTGGTTTTTCCCGCATTAACCAGGCACGGTGTGTTGGGAACGAATTCACGCGCCAGCATTACCTGGCTCATCAACTCGAAAAACTGATCGCGCTTACCAGGATCTTTTTCAGCGGCGGAAACATGGCCCACCACGCGCCGAACGATGTCTGGCCACTCCTCCAACGGGCGGGCCTTGGCATCTTTTAATGAGTATCGTTTGCTGACTACACGTTTGGCATTAAGGCCGAGGGGCTGGCTCCGTCGCCTGGTTCCCTGGGTTGTTGGAGACGATTTTACGTCGGGGGTTCCTTTGCCAATAACTGCGCTCATCTTCTCTGCCTTTCTCGCGTGTGGGGACACGCGAGCCTTGGAGGACTTCAAAAACACTTCGGCGCAATAGTACCTTCTCGCCGATTTAAAATGTGGTAGCGGATATTGCGGTTGGCTTTTTTCGAAGCGATAAAAAGCTTGCTGAACAGCAACTCAGGGGACCTGCCGCTGCTCCTTATCAACCCGCCTCGTCTCAAGCGGAGCGCAATATACATCTTTGTAATACCCATGTCAATATGTTGTGGTCACCTTTTTTATCAATGCAATAGAGTGTGTAAATTGAGACTTCTCATTAACAACTAAGTTACTGATACGCGGCCATTTCAAGGCCTTTGAGACGGTCAAATCGGGACGCTCCGAAGTCGCAAATTAGTGATGAGGGAGAGCGTTTTTTACGACCCAATTATAGTGCATGCGCCGCGGAGATGGTAAGCGCTTGGACTTGCATACCTAACTTGCAAACGCGCGAAATCTAATGGTCACGAGGGGACATTCAAAACACGAGTAGTTTCGACTGGGCGGTCTGGGCACGGAGGAGAGTACGCCTTATTTTGAAGAGGAGCTGTTTGAAAGAAGGAGTTCGTAATTGCCGAGGTCGCGGTTGTGCGTATCCAGAGCGGCGAAGGTGTCAGACGTTTCTTCAAGCATCTGCTTCGTCATGGCAATCGAATCGCTGAGTTGTTCAAAATCGAGTGCGGAGACTCTTTCCGGAGTGGGCAGTGTGACAACTTGATCGTTCACTAATCCAAAAAAGTTCTCGATGGACTGTAACTGGCCCTCGACCAGCTTTACCGAACGTTCGATGTCCTTAAAAGCTGCTACTCTTCTGCGAAGAATTTCGACGTTTGATTGCTGGATGCGCTTTTCGCGATCGTCTCGTGAAGCTTCAACCGACCTCTCCGCCTGCACTAATTGATTCTGCACAGCCTGACGGTTTATCGATCTGAGATGCTGCTTACGCCGGCGATAGACATCCAATAAATCAACAAAGTCCTCCCACCGCTGGTCCAAGCTTTGAATGTTGGAGGGAATCTGTTTGGTGCCAGTGAATTTCTTATAGTTGGAATAAATCTGGTTCTTCATCCAACGCAGATATTCGACGGCTTCCCGCTCACGAGGATCGAAACCTTTTATTTGAGCTTCACGCTGTTGCTCACGCAGTTTATTCAGCCGCTGCTTCTCGCGGCGGTCAACCAAACGTCGGTAGAGCGAAGTAGCGGGCACGGTCACCAGATAGGCGGTTTCGACAGCGAGCGCAGCGGCAAGGGGAGTCACATCTTGAACATAGGCGGCGGCAACGGCGAACCCTGCCATCCCCCAAAAGTTAAGGGGTTCCTTAAATGCCTCTTTCAGATACTTAACATCAAACTTCGGAAACTCGGCCATAAACTTAAGAAACTAAGAGGGACCATTTTCAGGATCCGCCAAGGGAATTCAGGATCAATTATTATGACTGCCGTTGTTTATTACGGTGTGCTGCTGATCGCTTGCATTTGTGTCACCTGCCGCCGGGAGAGCTTGCTGCGTACCACCGGAGGTCGATGACGGAAGGAGCCCCATATCGCGCTTGTAAGACAGCAGCTTGTCCTGCAACTGCATATCCATAGCCTCACGCTCTATATCCTGCATTTGATTATCAACTGACGCTGCGCCAAGTTGCATTTTGGCTTCGGCCGCGGCCGCGCGTCGATCGATCTTGTCGCGCATTTCATTAAACGTCGACGCATCGTCACCAATCTGAAACGACTCCATCGTCTGGGCAAGCTGTTCCTGGAGCTTAGCTTGCTTAGACTGATTAATCAGCTGCATCGCCTCAGCAGTGCGCCGTTGCATTTGCAAGACATAGTTATCACGGGCCTTGAGCGCTTGCTTTGACGCCAGAGTGGCATGTTCGAGTTGCTGGGAGGTCTTTTGCAGGTCCATTTGCGCCTGCTGTAATTGTCCGATATAAGCGGTGGCGATATCATCCCTGCCCATCTTAACTGACGCTCGAATCTTGGAATCGAGATCAACTACTTGGGTTTCGAGCCGTTCTTTACTCTTACCTAAGAGTTTTTCAGTGGCCATCACCTGCGCAACAGAGTTATTCAACTCAGGAACGCGGTCACGCATGTCTCTTATCGTCTGCTGAAGTACCAGCTCGGGGTTCTCTGTTGCTTCAATCAAGCCACCGAACAGTGCGCGCATTGAGCGTTTAACTCGGCTCCAAAGTCCCATTTTGTCAGCAATCCTCCAGCGATAGGGTGTCGGATCTCTTCCTTCTATTTCTCAGCGCGGGCCGAAAGTTCTGTCCGGCCGCATATGTTTCTGTACGATGCTTGGCCGCAGGCGGTTCAACTTACTGGCCGGTAACGTTTCCGGAGTATATCAGCAGTTACGGGTAGGCTCCAGAAATGGCGCATCCTACCTCATCATTAATCGCGTCAGGTCGAAGCCAGGAGACTTCGAGCCCATCTGCCGTTTTCTGGCCTACTGGCGTTTAGTGCGCTGGGGATGACAGCCGCTTAAATTGGCCGATATCGCGACGGTATTGCATCCCTTCCCATTTAATTTGATTGATGGCGCTGTAGCATCGGCCTAGCGCCTTTTCCAGGCTCTCGCCTCTGGCAGTCACGCCGAGCACGCGGCCACCCGACGTGATAAATTCGCCCGAGTTTGAGAGCTTCGTTCCCGCATGGAAGACTATGACATCGTCCAACGACGCAACGCGTTGCAACCCCTCGATGGGCACGTCGCTGTCATACTTAGACGGGTAGCCACGGCTGGCTAACACCACACACGCGGAGGCGTCCGCGGTCCACTGTACTTTGAGCTCCCGCAATGTTCCTGTGCGAATGGCTTCAAATATCGCCACTAAGCTGGTTTTCAATCTGACGAGTATTGCCTGAGTCTCAGGATCTCCCATCCGAACGTTGTATTCCAGAAGCTTCGGTCCTTCCGGGGTTAGCATCAATCCAAGAAACAACACGCCGCGAAAAGGAAAACCTTCGGCTCGGGCGCCAGCGAGCGTCGGCTTAACGATGTCGTCAACAATGCGACCGAGCAGCGCCGCATCAAGAATTGATGGTTCCGTGACTGCGCCCATACCTCCTGTGTTTGGTCCAGTATCATTTTCTCCAATGCGCTTATGATCACGAGCAGCGGGCATAAGCGCGTAGTCAACTCCATCAGTGAACAGTAGGAGCGAGGCTTCGCGACCTTCAAGAGCCTCCTCGATCACTAATTGGTTTACGGCATCCGCAGGCACCAGTTGTCCACTGAAAAACATGCCCGCCGCCTCTTCGGCTTCAGCCCGCGAATCTGCTATAACCACTCCCTTACCTGCTGCAAGTCCATCGGCTTTGATAACTGTGCGGGAGCTAGCGGGGCCGAAGAACCCGCTTCCTAAAATCTCTTGGGCTTCTGCGGCTGAATTGACAACACGGTAGTTGGCGGTAGGTATCTGATGACGGGCCATGAAATTTTTTGCGAAGGCCTTGCTTGATTCTAAGCGAGACGCTGCCTGGCTCGGACCAATGATTGCCAACCCATTGTTCTCGAACTCATCAACTATCCCTGCCGCCAAAGGCACCTCCGGTCCTACCACAGTGAGGTCGATTGCTTCTGCCTTTGCCAGATTAATAAGGGCCGAATGGTCAGCTAAAGAAG
>DASSCG010000185.1:0-4102 GCA_035697925.1 Pyrinomonadaceae bacterium | reverse complement strand
TGCTGCATAGCTGCTACCGCAGCTTTTGCAGAAAACTTCCACGGGTCGCGGAGTGCTCCAATCAAGGGATGAGCTACCAATGGGAATTCCACACCTGCCACAAAATCGGGTTGCCAACGGATACTGATGACCGCAGCGAGGACAGGCAATCATCGTAGGCTTAACTTCTGGCACTGGAACCCGTTCCGGTTGGCTCGGCGTAGACCTAGGAAGCTGGAGTAGACCAGCGGCACCGACCGGCCGTAAGGATGTGTTGCCGCAGCGACCGCAGAATTTGGTGCCCTCAGCAAATTTAGATTGACAACGAGTGCAAGCAACAATTCCTGTGCTCAGTGGATGAGTGCCAGTGCGGCTGTCGAGACTTCCGCCTTTTGAAGGGCTCAGGTGCTCACTCGATGGTCCACTCTTGAATTGCGCCTGGATGATCTGCTCAGCGCTATCAGGGCGAATCTCGATTACACGTTCATCATCTGCCTCTCCGATCCGGGCCACTCTAAGAATGTGCTGGCCCGGCGCGATTGACGTAAGCACGACACGCCCTGAGCGTCCCACGCTTCCGCGCCGCTCATCATCCACATATACCTCCGAACCTGACGGAGCCATGATGACAACTCGCGATTCACCTGAGGCTTCATCCGCCGCCGGAACTCGGATCGCAGTCTCTAACTCCTCCAGCCACTCACTCGCAGTAGCGGGTCTACCAGTAGCTTCTTTTACAAGGGCGTGCATCACAGCACGCTCGATTTCTGGGGAGACGTCGGAACGGAGTGTGGTCAGCGGCGGAGGAGCCTGGAGAAGCTTTTGGGTGATCAGTTGTGTAATGTTGCCCGTAAATGGTGGACGGCCGCCAAGCATGTGGTAGGCAATCGTTCCGAGCGCATAGATATCTGCCCGGGCGTCCAGTGCCACACCTTCTTGCATTTGTTCCGGAGCCATATATTCGGGCGTACCAATAATGCCTCGGGATTCCGGCCCGCTGACTGTTTCAGACCGATCAGAATGGACGATCTTGGCGAGTCCGAAGTCGCCCACCTTAACGAAACCGTCATCATTGGCGTTGGCTGCCTTACGGCGTTGCTGCATTATGAAAATGTTCGCAGGCTTCAAGTCACGATGCAGTATGCCTTCGTCATGAGCGGCTTCAACTCCAGCTACTATTTGACGGAGGAGCGCGGCGGTACGGTGTATGTTCAGAGTGCCTTCGCGACGGAGGAGTTGGTAAAGCGTTTCGCCCTCGACATATTCCATTACCAGGAAAAAAACGCCTTCCGGACTTTTCCCGAAATCCGTCACATCTACGACGTTGGGATGCCTGATTGAGGCGGCTGCCCGAGCCTCTCGCTCAAATCGGGCAATGGCCTCACCTTCTTGTAAGTATTCGTCGCTGAGAATGTCGGGTCTAACAGTTTTGACCGCGACGCGACGTGTCATCAAATTCTGATCGCGCGCCAGATATACTTGGCCCATCGCACCTCTGCCCAAGCGCTTCTCCAGCAGGTAGCGCTGTGACAGCAGCCTTGTTCCCGGCAAAGTAGACTTGGTGTTAGCAGCGTCTTCCGGGCAGACAGCGACATCGTCCTCATAGCAGATTTCGCAACGGGGGCACTCGCGCATGATGGGAGTCTAGTGTAATTGCAGCTCTGATTGCCAATTCCTACTACAGCGACCGCGATTAGGAAATCACGACGGCACGGTCAATTGGCAACCGGCGCCGGATAATTGGATGGTGCCTTACGCTGCCAGTTCGGAACAGCAACCCGAACAGCGCGTTGCTCCGAGGGGGATTGATGAAAGGCAGTAGGGGCAGTCTTTAACCGCGGGCGCAGCGTCATTCTTAAGTTTGTTGACCTTCCTAACTATCAAGAACACCACAAACGCGATGATTAGAAAGCTTATTACATCATTGATAAATACCCCGTAAGCAATGACCGGCAGGCCTTTAGCCTGAGCATCAGCCAAAGATGCGGGCCTTTGCCCTGAGAGATCTAGAAAAAGATTTGTGAAGTCAACGCCACCGAGCAGCATACCGATTGGCGGCATGATGATCCCGTCGACCAGTGAAACCACGATTCGCCCAAACGCCGCGCCAATGATCACGGCTACGGCGAGGTCAATCACGTTACCCCTGGCAATAAAGTCGCGGAATTCTTTAATCATCTCAAGCTCCCTTTAGTCATTGCCGGTTGCCAATTCTCAACTTTGCGATCCTCAAACTAACTGGACGCAATGGCGCATTTCCCAGAGATACCAACCGGCAATGGGCAATCGGCACTCAGGGCTTGCACTCTTTGGCGGGTTTATATCCTGCTTTTTCAGCTTCCAGAGCGGTCTTAAAACTAGTTCGGTGAGACTCGCTCACCCCCTTAGCCAACTCACAATCTGCAGGATAGTAGAACTTCGTTACACTATCAGCGACGAATTCCGCCGCCGGTTCACTATTTTCCAGCTCCTCGTTTTCCTCTTCCTGTGCAACTCTGCGGGCGGTGAGAATTTCCTCGGAGGTTAGATCCAGAAGACGGAAGCTCGGGCCCCGAGCGACCAGAGAAACGGTGACTTGAAAGTCGGCGCACTTCAGTTGTTGTCCTTGCGATTTCCATGGCGACCATGCCGGCGGCAGGGACAGTGCCAGAGATATGCCTTTAACAAAGGTCTCCACTGTGGGCCATTTGAACGTGGGCTCGTAGCCAAACCAAAGCGAGGTCACTCGTCCGTCCAAGAACTCCAGTGACACCGTTCGGACATCTGCGAAACCGGATTTATCTATTTTAGGGTCGAAGTAAGGATTGATGCTTGTTTTTGACGTACCGAACTGGTCGGTTCGACCGAAACTGACTTGAGGCACGCGAGCCTTAACCTGGTCCATGGTCATGCCAATTCGAAAACCACTCAACTCGGCGGCGACCGGAAGTTGACTCAGTTTAACTTTACACTCCGTGACTTGGGCGGAGATGTTTCCGGCCGACAGCAAGAGGATGAGTAGTGAAAGAGAATTACGAAATTTCATATCTGAATCTGGCTATCAGGGAAGGAAAGAGTTAATTACTTGCTCAAGGTTGTCCGGTTCGAACGGTGTAGATACATACTCACTGCATCCCGCGGCCAAGGCTTCAGCTCTGAACTGTCGGGCGCCGTAAGCAGAAACGGCCAATACAGGGATGCCATCCAATTCTCTAATGCTGCGAATCTTACGGGTAGCGGCCAGTCCATCCAACTCAGGCATCTGCATATCCATTATTATCAAGTCGGGACGAACTTGCAGCGCCAGACTCACTGCCTGATTTCCGTTTTCAGCTTCGACAATATTGAATCCCTTCTTTTCAAGCCAGGTTTTCAGCAGCAGGCGAGTGTCGTCAAAATCATCGACAACCAGGATCGTTCGCTTGCCAGCCTGTGTCGGGGCGAGGTCAGTTTCCATGAGATTCTTCGCAGTCGGGGGAGTGTTAACCGCGGCACTTGCTCGGCCCTGCTACCTTTGCTCAGAAGGCGAGGGCTGTTATTGAGTCACCCAGATGACGAGAGTCTCTGCTTATTTGTTACGCCCGCCGGAGCGCGGTCCAACCCGCGCTAACCGTGTCGAATCGTTCAGCGTCATGCGATTCCGGGCCTTTTCACAGCTCGTCATTCGAGCACGAAGTGCGGAAAGCTTACCACAAGATCATTGGGTTACGCGTCTGCGGTAAGAGGTCGAATCAACCCGTCACAAGGCGGCAGGACCACACCTAAGTGGCGGCCATGCGAGAGTCGTTGTAACGGATTTCGCTTTTGATTGATGTGTCGTGAAGGTGTGCTATTGGTACCCGCGGCAGGGGTCGAACCTGCGACCTTTCGCTCCGGAGGCGAACGCTCTAATCCACTGAGCTACGCGGGCACATGTCGGAGCCACAGAAGATAACACACCCTTGCGTTCGGTGAAAAAGGACGAACCTCGAGCAAAACGATCCAGGAAATCCCCCGACCTTTCGGCTTTGCCTCAAGAGTCTCGTTTCATTCACACCGGGCTTCAGAGAAAAGTGCACTGGACAATTTGAAAACCGTTTCAAGGCACCAACGTATTTGGCTCACCTGCTTTGCTCCGGAGGAGCAGCATGTTTATAGCATTTGG
>DASSCG010000184.1:0-3041 GCA_035697925.1 Pyrinomonadaceae bacterium | reverse complement strand
GCCAGACAATCTCGTGCGGCAAGAGTTTTTCCAGCGCTCGTTTCAGAGCGTATTTACGTTTGAAGCCACGAAGCTTCAGTCCCGGAGGCATGTGAGCCGTGAGCTCAATCATTCGCCGATTTAGGAACGGCACTCGGACTTCGAGATTCGCAGCCATCGAAGTCTTGTCCGTAGTAATTAAATTCAGACATGGCAAAAATGTTTTTAGATCGACATAGAGGAGTCGATTAAGCGGCGCGGCGTTTTGCACGCGAGCGAAGTATCGCCGATGGGCCGCGTAAGCATCCGTCTCCTGCGTGGCTGCCCGGATCTCTCCTGTATAGATCTGCCGCTTGAGCGCGTCCGTAAAATACGTGCCGTAACCAAGGTAGCGGTCTTCAAAGTCCAATGCGGCGCTGCGTGCGAACTTCTTCGCATTGCGGAGCGGGGCGGTAAATTTTCCTGGCAGGCCTCCGGGAAGTGCGCGCTCGAGTGTCTTCATCAAAGGTCGCCGCAGCAGTTGAGGGACAGGATCAAACGCCCCGGCGATCTTCATCGCGAGTTGACGTGGATAGCCGGCAAAAACTTCGTCACCTCCCATTCCTGACAACATCACAGTCAGCGTCTGTCGGGCAGCCTGAGAAACCAGGTAGCTGGGAATTGCCATGTCGATCGGTGGTTCATCCATGTGATAGACAAGTTTCGGCAGCAGCTCAGCGACTGCCGGCTTAAGCATGATCTCGTGATAGTCAGTATCCAGTTTCCGGTTGACCTGCCGCGCCCACCTGACATCGTCCGGAATGATGTCATACCTCAGGTCTTCGCTTTCGATACCTACCGTATAAGTTGAGATGCGCCGCCCGTTGCTGTGATTCTTCATCATAGCGACAATCGATGTTGAATCGATGCCTCCCGACAAAAACGACCCGAGCGGCACATCTGCGACCATCTCCATCTGCACAACCTGATCGAGCGTTTCCAGAATGCGTTCCTGCCACCACGTTTGGCTGCGTCCTTCTTCGATCTGATCGAAGGCAACATCCCACCATTCTCGTACGGCGAATTCGTCGCCTCGAAGAGTGAGCGTGTGAGCTGGAGGAAGAGTCTTAATTCCTTTGAACAGAGTGTTCGGATCTGGCACCCAGAGAAAGGTGAGAAACTGGTGCAACGCTTCTAAATCTAAAGCGCGCTCCACCAGGCCTGTCGCTAGAATTGCTTTAACTTCCGAGGCGAAGATAAAAACGGGCCCCTGTCCGTTTTTGGCTGGCAAGTGAGCATAGTAAAGCGGTTTGATTCCAACGTGATCTCGCGCCAAGGTTAGGGTCCTCTCGCGATTGTCCCAGACGGCAAAGGCGAACATGCCATTTAAGTGAGGCAAACAATCCGCTCCCCATTCGGCAAACGCGGCTAACAGGACCTCGGTGTCAGTGTCAGTATGAAACTGGTGACCTTTGGACTTTAGATCTTCACGCAATTCCCGATAGTTGTAGATCTCACCGTTGAAAGTTATGACGTAGCGGCCATCAGCGTAACTCATAGGCTGATGACCCGCGCTGGACGTGTCTATGATGGCAAGACGGCGATGGCCCAGACAAACTTGCCGTGAGTTTCCATCGACTGCTTCGGAAGTCCAAATGCCCTCATCGTCGCGGCCCCGATGCTCGATCGTTGAGAGCATGGAACTCATGAACCTCTCTGGTTCCAATGCAATTATTCCGGCAATCCCGCACATAAGAAAAAGGTATCAACGAATCAAGAAGTTCAGTTCAAGCTTTAGCTTGTGGCAAACGGTAAACACACAACCTAAAGGTTGAACTCTGGACTTCTTGAATTCTCATCTTCGCGAATCGTCACGTTTAAAGGCTGATTTCAACAGGCTGTCCGGTTCGTAGCGAGTCGAGGATGCGAAACGTGGCTCGCGTCGTGGCAGATAACTCCTCAAGAGAAATAGGGGCGGATGCGCCTTCGAGGACCATGCGGCACACTGCCTTAACTTCCCCGACCTGTCCTTTGTCTTGCTTCCGCAACCTTACCTTTTCCTCGCGGCCATTGCGGTAGAGATACGCATCGCTGAAATCGTCGAGTACGAACACGCTACCTTCCCCAAAAATTTCTACACGTTCCTTGGGCAACGTCTTATCGCCTTCCGCCAGGTAAGCAATGCAACCGTTCGAGCCGTCAGCAAATCGCAGGTTGATCATGACTGAGTCGTCATCGACCATTTCCTGGTTGCGGCTGGCAATGGTTTGCGCAAAAACGGAGACGGGTGGCGCCTCAGTCCAATATTGAAGCAGATCAATAAAGTGACAAACTTCGCCAACTATGCGCCCACCTCCCTCGTGCGGATCCTGAATCCAATGTCCCTTGGGAACACGTCCAGCGTTGATACGGTAGAGAAATGACAACGGCGAGCATCTTCCGGCAAAAAACTCTTTCGCCTTGAGCGCCAGTGCTGAAAATCGCCGATTGAAACCAACGACCAGACGACCTTGGGGATCTCTCGCCGCCTCGAGTAATCCATCCAGCTGCTCATCGTTAAGGGCAAGGGGCTTTTCTACAAAAACGTCAAGACCGCGTTCCAGTCCTCGTTGCGCCAATTCGGCATGTAGGTCGTGTCGTGTGCCAATCACCAGTAGATTTATTTCTGGATCGTTAATGACGGACTCGGCGTCAGACACTGCTCGCGCGAAACCGAATTTAGTTCCCACATCGCGGGCAGAAACTCCCGACGCGGTGGCGATAGAGTGGAATTCGGCACCGCTATTTTGGAACTCAGGCAGCAAAACCGCGCGCAAGTAATCCCCTGCGCCTATCAGACCTATCCGAACTTTTTCCTGACCCTGCCGTGCGGAGATCGATTGACCGCTCAACTCAATCTCTCGTCCGAGCTCAATGGCCGAATCGTACTGCAGCAAAACGCCCAGATGAGGCGTGGGCGTTGCTCCGGCGATAACGTCATAAGCCCGCTCGGCTTCAGCAAGTGTGATGCGGTGAGTTACAAGGCCAGCGACATTCATTCGGCCGTCAGAGATCAATTGCAGGAAAGCCTCAATGTTGCGTTG
>DASSCG010000183.1:0-5536 GCA_035697925.1 Pyrinomonadaceae bacterium | reverse complement strand
CATAGAATCGACGCTGATGGCACAGGCATTCGATGCCTCGAAGCTGCAATTGAGCGGCGATCCCTTTCCGGTCGCCGAAGGTGTAAATTACATCGCCAACAACAGTTATTCCAGCGTGTCGGTTTCAGACCATGGGACCATGGTCTATTTAAGTAGCGGCGTTGCTACCAGGCAACTGAACTGGTTCGATCGAACCGGCAAAAACCTGGGGCCGGCTGGCTCGCCGGGTGGAATCAACGACATTAAGCTTTCACCTGACGGAAAGAGGCTTGCATTGCAACAATTTTACGGAGGGACGACCGATATTTGGCTAATGGACCTGGCGCGCGGGACGTCATCGCGATTCACCTTTAGCCCCGCCTCTGAAGACAACCCGGTGTGGTCTCCGGACGGCAGTCAGCTTCTGTTCAGTTGCGGTTCCGGCACTTTCTCGAATCTCTGCAAGAAAGTATCAAGCGGAGCTGGAAATGAAGAAGTAGTAATTAAGTCCGATGTCGTAAAAGAAGGTTATGACTGGTCGCACGACGGCCGTTTTGTGCTCTTCACAGATTTTGCGACGCTGACAGGCAGTGACTTGTGGATCTTGCCCATGACCGGCGATGGTAAGCCCTACCCGCTGCTGCAAACTGAATTTGAGGAAACCTATGGTCAGTTCTCGCCTGATGGGCGCTGGTTCGCTTATACATCGAACGAGTCGGGGAAAACCGAAGTCTATGTTCAAAGTTTTCCTCAGTCCGGCGGCAAATGGTTGATTTCGACTGGTGGTGGCTCGCAGCCTCGCTGGCGTGGCGATGGCAAAGAGCTCTTTTATATGGCGCCGGACAAAACCTTGATGGCCGTGGGAATTAACGCAGGCTCCGGATTTGAAATGACAGCTCCAACTGCACTGTTTGCGACCCAAGTGAGCGCCTACAATGCGCCAAATCGATATGTGGTAAGTGCGGACGGCCGCTTTTTGATTAATTGCCCCGCCGGGAACATCAGCCGCACGCCAATGACCGTAGTACTTAACTGGCATGATAGTTTGAAGAAATAGTTCCGATTCCGAGTAAACCCTGGGCTGAAATTGGAAACACGTTCCGCGTTAAGACTCGCCTGAAGACATGCGTGTCCCTGAGACGCCGCCCTTGTTTAACCCCCCCACCCACTAGAAAAACGATCCACGAAACAACACGAAATATCACTAAACATTTCGTGTTGTTTAGAGTGGTTTCGTGGATCGCCTTGTCTCAACGCACGTCGTCCATGAAATTGGGACTCGACCATTCCCGCGACTCGTTGGAATCGAAAGAGTAAAAGTGCTATAAAACAAGAGCTCACTTCTCCCTTCATTCCCGACACTGACAATGCAGCGACCTAAGTCCGTGTAAACGTATGTGTTGGTAATCAACACATCATTGCAAGGGGGGCTCTAATGTGCAAACCGTTCCTTATTCTCGCCATCCTGCTCCTGTTTGGCCCTTACCCAAATCACGCAGCCGCTCAAGTTACAGGTGATAAAAGCCAGACTCCTGTAGCTGGAAACGCGGAAGCAGAGGAACGATATCAGGCGGGAATTAAACTCACGGAAGCAGGACAGTTCTCCGAGGCGGTTGAAAATCTTCAAGAGGCATTGCGACTGAATCCGCAGTACGCTGATGCTTATGCCGCGCTCGGTCGTGCGTACTTTAAGATGCGTGAATGGCAAAAGGCGGCAGTCAATATTCGGCGTGCGATGGAATTGAACAAAAGACTTAAGGCGCACGGCAATGTTAGTGGCGTCAAGACAGGGATTCCAAGTTCCGCAACTACGCGGCCGCGGCGAACAGAAAATAGCACTGCTGCAAAGCTCACTCCTACCAGCCCAAATATCAGAGTGCCTCAACAAACCAATGTGAATGTTCCTGCATTGAAACCACCGAATCCAGACTCAGAAACAACGCGCCAGCCGCAAGAGCAGAAAAAGTCCAATGCTTCTGCGCCGGCCATCGCTACAAGCCCACAAATCAAACCACCACCACAAAGCAATGCCAATGTTGCTGCCGTAAAACCACTGACGCCTGACCCAGGGGCAACGCGCCAACCGAAGCCGCTTGAAAAGGTCGGAGCTCCGGCTCCGTCCACTAATGCAACTACGCATATCAACCTGCCACAACGAAGAGCGAGCGAGGCTGCCGCAGTAAGATTTTCAACTCCAGCCTTCCAAACGACGCTTCAGCTTAACCAGCTTGAAAAGATCAGTGTTCTTGAGCCGGATGCCTTTACAACACCAGAAATCGAACTGCCACAACAAACCCTCCGCAGCGATGCAGCTGCTGTTGTGAGATTTTCAACTCCAGAATTCAAAACGACGCTTCCCCATAACCAGGTTGAAGAAGTTAGCGTTCTTCCGCTGGCCGCGTTTACAACCCCAGAAATCGAACTCCCACAACCAACCGAGGGCGAGGTTGCCGCAGTAAGATTTCCAACTCCAGAATTCAAAACGCCGCTGCAGCCTAATCAGCTCGAAAAGGTCAGCTTTCTTGAGTCGGCCACTGCTTCAGCACCAGAAATCAACTTGCCACAACACATCTGGAGCGGTGCTGCGGCGCTTATCAGGTTTTCAACCCCAGAATTCAAAACGAGGCTGCACCCTAGCCAGGTTGAAAAGATCAGTCTGCCTTCTCCTGACACAGCTACAACACCAGAAATCCAACTGCCCCAACAAACCAACGCGAATGTTGCTGTAGTAAAACCACAGAGTTCAGGATTAGAAGCAACGCGCAAACCGGAACAGGGTAGGGAAGTCAGTGCTCCGGCTCCGGGGACCAATACAGCGCCGCAAATCAAACTGTCACAAGAGATCACTGGCGATGCTTCTGAAGTAAAACCACTGAGTCCAACACTGGAAAATACGCGACAATCTGGAAAGCGAGAAGAAATCACTCCGGCACCGGCAACGACTACAACCTCACCAGTCAAAATGCCGGAGGTAAGCAATGCTGCCGGCGTGAAATCAGTTCCAGAATCAGAGACATCACGACAACCACCACAGGCCGCTACAGATGTACCAGCCTTGAAGAGTGGGCATGACAAGGTATCGCCACAAAAACAGGAGCCGGAGGCGGTTCAGGTTTCAATGATACGTACGCCGTTGTCGTCGCCAGTAGAGACTAAGAGCGTCGTACCCAGTTCAACTAAGTTCAGCGATGATGTTTCACCCACAAAGATCTATCGTATAGGTCCAAGTGACGTCTTAGATGTTCGCATAAACCATGCTCAATCACCGCGATCGACACTCTCGACCGTCTCGCCCTCCGGGTTCCTGGAACATCCAACGTTGCCAGAACCGATACTTGTGGTAGGTCTTACGGCTGCGGAAATTGCCACGAAGATGGAGACAGAGTTGGCCAAGCGAGCATTGATTGAGAATGCGAAAGTAACGGTCGGAGTGCGCGACTATGCCAGTCACTCGGTTCTCGTAAGCGGACTGGTGAAAGATCCCGGAACAAAGTTTTTAAGGCGCGAGGCTATTCCGCTCTATGTCGTCGTTGCCGATGCGCAGCCCCTGCCCGAGGCAGCTAAAGTCACGGTGGTGCGAAACGAGCCGAGCAAGATATTTGAGATTGATTTGACGCAACCAGCTGACATGAATTTGCTGGTTCGTTCGGGAGACGTCGTTACTTTGCACCGCAATGTGATGCAGTTCATTTATGTCGGGGGTGAAGTGAAGTTTCCCGGAGAAAAGACGTTTCGACGTGGCTTAACTCTAACGCAAGCTATCATCTCGGCAGGCGTACTACCGAAAGCTAGACGAGGGGAGATTGGCCGCGATAATAGTGAAGGGTTTGTGGTCGAAACAAGTTTCAGCTTAAAGGAGATTCAATCAGGGAAAGCGGTCGATCCTTTACTACAGCCCGGTGATCGCATCATGGTTCTACGTTAAGAGAATCCATCCACAGATTGGCAGATTACGCAGATTGAGATCTCAGCTGTGAAGGTTACTGAGTCGGTGGTAATCGCGTAATCTGCCGAATCTGCGGAAGCGCTGTGCCCGTCGTTAATAGCTTCCAGGTCGCAAGCCTCAATCCTTCGACTGCTGGTAGGAAACACCAGCGCATTACGCAACGTACCGAAGCAGCGAATGCTGTGGCCTCAGCCTCGCAGTAGTGCGCAATATCTCACACGCTTGTTGCGGAGACTCAGTTAATAATCAGTGGGATCTGCGACGCAACCTGCATATCGAGCACTGCATAAAGCCGGCGATCAATCTGGAAAAAGAGCGCCACCTTTTTCCCTGGAATAACCTTTTCGAACAGGGGAATGTATTTCTGGCGGGTTTGTGCTTGTCCTATCTGAATCTCGATCCACCGCCTGATGATGCTGCTTGCTTGAGCATCGGTCAGAGTCTTTTGATTTGCTGCATACTCCGTAATGAGTGTGTAGAACTCATCATTGTGTTTGGTCATCTCCGCGACATATTGGTCATAGATGGGCCAAAATTTAGTTGCCTCCATCTCTGTCAGCGATATGTTCGCGGCGATTATTTTCTTCTTTTCTGCCCGAATGTCGCGGCGAAGCAAAGCAAGGTTCTTTTCAACCACAACACCATCCGCGGTTTCCCTTTGAGCTAAGGCGCTACTGCTAGCGGCTGCCAGAGTCAACAACACAACCAAAAACGAAAGGATTATTTTCATCATCGGTCTCACTTTCTGGATTCCAAAATCAGCGATCGACCGCACTAGCGATTTGCGGGATCTTAGTCGCCGTCCGGCGCCAAAAGAACTGTAAATATTGACAGGGCTTTCTTTCGCTGCAGATGATCTTGGAATGACCTAATTTTTGGGCAGTTATTGAGGCTTAAGTAGCTTTGTCCAAAAAAGAATACTTAGCCCGCGTCAACGGACGAACCACAATAGCCAAGCCTTTCACTGGGGTGTAAGGACTCGAACGCACGGCGCGTTCACAGGCTGGCAGACTCTTTATAAAATCTTACAAAACTTAGGCACTGAAACTCGATTACATTTCTTGGGAATTGCCGCGCGCCTCGTGAGTCACCACGGGTACGTTACCGTGCGGATCCAGCCACCCACGAGAGAGCTTCGCGAGCGACCTCAGGCGGTACTTCGTGATTGCCATCAAACTCACGAAAGGTGACTTCGTATCCACCGGCCTTTAGTTCTGCAACAACCCTTCGACCGCAACGGTCAATTGGAAGAATGTGGTCCTTCGTACCGTGAGAGACAAAGAAGCGGGGCTTCCCCTCAGGGACACCTTCGACGAAGAAACCTGGTGAGAATGCAACCACCTTATTGAAGAGATCACCATTGATCAGTCCGAGCGAGATTGCATATGTTGCACCGTCGGAGAACCCGCCCACAGCCACGCGAGCAGCGTCGATCGAAGCCGTTTCAAAAACGCGCTCAAGCGCCCGATTCAAGAACTCCACATCCGGTCCGAAACTCGCACCAATCGCGTCCCAGGTGATTTCACGAGAGTTTGGTGCAAGCACTGCAACCCCCGCTTCATCATGTGCCGAACCCAGAAGCCAGAACATATCGTCGGCTTCTTGAGTGGC
>DASSCG010000182.1:0-2427 GCA_035697925.1 Pyrinomonadaceae bacterium | reverse complement strand
GCTTGTAGACTTCATTAAGAGCATTGAACACGTTCGTATTCCAATCATCGCCGGTATCTGGCCTTTGGTCTCATATCGCAATGCAGAATTCCTGCACAATGAGGTGCCAGGTGTACGTGTGACGCAGTCCATCATGGAACGGATGCGAGTGGCATCTGCGATCAGCAAGGAAGCCGGCCGCGATGAGGGGTTGAAAATCGCCCAAGAGTCACTGCTCGAGGTGCGGGATGAGATCCAGGGTGTGCAGGTTTCGGCGCCGTTTGGAAATGTAAAGTATGCGCTGGAGGTTTTCCACGTGCTGGAGGAGTTCGGAGTACAAGGCACCAGCCCCTCGATCGGTGATTGAACAAATATAGAAAAAGAGGATCACATAATGGCCATTGCTCAAGCGGTTGAGCAATGGCCATTTGGGTTTTGAATTAGGTAAGAACTTGGTCGTTTTAGTCGAGCGTTGTTTGCCAGTTCTCCACCGCGGTTGTTCATGGCATGACGATATCGTAAGGCTATTTGTCCTTCTCACGAAACCTTGCGCGCCTTGCGATTCTGGTGGCAATCCCCACTAATCCCGTGGTGAACAGAATCAGAGTTGCCGGCTCTGGAACTGCTGCGGCGCCAGGCAACGCTGCTACCCCACGAACAAAAAACTGATCACCGGGACCGCCAATAGACCCAACAAGTGTGGCTGCGCCTGTCGACAAATTGATGGTGTAAAACTCGGAAGTCGTAAGATTTGTTCCCAAGGCAGCATACGCCGTACCCGTCAACCCAGAAATGTCGAAGCCGATAAAGTTACCAGTATTCACACCTAACCCTCCCACCGCCACTAGTGTCCCAGCGTTGGGTGGATCCTGGATGAAGAGCATATCTGTTGAGGCGTCGATTACGTAGAGTGTGGTCGAAGAGGCGCCCGCGGAGTTGTTGGAGTAGGCCGCGCCCGTGACTCCAGGGTTGCCTGGATTGAGAGGGTTATCAATATTGACAATGCCGGTATCAACATTGATCCGCAGATTTTGCTCATTCTCTGTTACCACCCGAAGACGATCAACAACGGGATTAAAGTCCATGCCTGGTACGCCGTTTACTGCGGTCGACAGCGTTGATGCAAATGTCGCCACACCGGTCAAAGCATTGATAGTGTAAAGACGATCACCAGTTGCGCCAAAAGCAAGCCCATAGAGCAATCCGTTCGCGGGCCGATAATCAATTCCGAAGAGCTGATCGCCAGCCATCAAGCCAGTCACCGCTTGAGTAGTGACGGTCCCGGGCGTCGCACTGTCAAATCGAATCAGAATGTTCGAATTATTTATCGCGATGATTGGTTCCGCCTTTGTTTGCTCGTTAAAGCCGGCACAGAGAGCTACAAAGGTCACGAGTGATATTAGGAGTCTCCTTGTTGTGAACATTTTTCCCTCCAGATGGAAGAAGTGACGCTACCGCTGGAGGACTCGAAGGGAGGACTAACAAGGGGACAGCAGTAGCGTGTTATTTCGTCGATGCAGAAACGATAGTTGCTACGGCTAATTCGAAAGATTGGCTTTAGTGTTTCCCAGCAAGTGGCTGGCCACGGAATTCCTTGAATGGCAAACGCTGAAATGGCCGAAATTTGGATTTTTCTTTCTTAATGTCAGTTTGTAAATGTCTGAGATCGAGACCGATTTCTGGATTTTGAACACCTTCCTTCACCGGACAGGCGTCAAAACATCAGTCAGGGCCTCTTCAAGCTTTGGATAACGACACTCGTAACCAGACTGTAAACCCACGGGCGTGACCCGCTGACTGGATAGCAACAGGGCACCTCATCGTTGTCCTTCTTCCAGCAATACACCAAAGACAATGCGAAGATGGGGTGCCCACGGAGGGACACCCCTACAATTCTCACCGACGGTAAACAACTTTTCCGTTGACGATCGTGTAGACGACCTCGGTTTTGAGGAATTCTTTCGGCGCGACTCTTAACAGATTTTTGGAAAGCACCGTCAGATCCGCAAGCTTACCCACCTCGATCGAGCCTTTGATCTTCTCCTCAAAATTCGCGTAAGCGGTATTGTACGTATAAGCCCTGATCGCATCTTCGATATTGATTCGCTCATCAGGGAACCAACCGCCCTCAGGCTTGCCGCTGGTGGTTTGTCGCGTCACCGCCGCGTAAAGACCAAGCATCGGATTGATCGGGTATTCCGAAGCGGACGTCCCGGGCCAATCTGTCCCAAAGCTGAGGACGGCCCCACTCGCTTGAATACTCTTGAAAGCATAAGCGCCTTTGCTTCTTTCGTGCCCTATTCGTTCCTCCATCCAGCGCATGTCATCGCTGAGGTGAAAAGGCTGAACCTCGGCGACGATGCCAAGTTGCCCGAGCCGCTTGAAGTCCTGAGGGGCAATTACCTGGGCATGGACCAATCGAAATCTCCGATCGCGCTTGCCGTTCTG
>DASSCG010000181.1:0-5040 GCA_035697925.1 Pyrinomonadaceae bacterium | reverse complement strand
GGGGTGGATGCTACCAATATTACTACCAACGAAGGTTCCTTGAATGACAACATCGCACCGGCTCCTGAAACTCTCCAAGAGGTGAAGTTGCAGACCAGTCTTTACGACGCTTCGACTGGGCGCTCTGGCGGCGGTAACTTTCAACTGATTACCAAGACGGGCGGTAATAAGTTCAACGGTAGTGCCTACTACTATATTCAGAATGAAAAATTCAACGCCAACGACTTCTTCTTCAACAAGGAAGGCATCGATAGACCGAAAGCCCGGCGCAACGAGGGAGGCTTCACGATCGGTGGACCAATCGTCGAAGACAAGTTCTTTTTCTTCGGGGGCTATCAGTACACCAAGGCGACGACTGGCTTTGTGCCAACGGCCCGCAGCACCTCGGTCATGCCTTTGGCTTTCACGCTCCTCGGCGACGACCGCTCGCCCTTAGCGATCGCTAACGCTTTCAACCAGGCGCGTGATCAGTTCCGCGCCACACAGCAGGGCGGCCAGCTGGCTCCCGTGTGTAACACCACACCGTTACCCTCGGCCTGTATGAGGGCAACGGACGTCTCGGCGGTTGCGCATGCATTGCTGAACCTGCGGAATCCCGCCACTGGTGATTTCATTTTCGCCTCGCCACGCGCCAGTGCCCGTAGAATTGGTTATGACCGCACGAATCGCACGAGCTCGGGCGCTATCACGACTCGCGCTTTCCAATTTGGTTCGGCGCCCGGAGTTACGACTCGTGCGCTGTTTGAGGACAACCCGCTGGTTCAGCAGCTCAACGTCCGTCCCTCGGAGTTTGAGCAGCATCAGTTCACCTCCCGTCTTGACGGTCGCTTAAGCAAGAGCAATACGTTGAGCGGTACCTTCTTCTTCAGTAACTTTCCGGCACTAGACTCTTTTCCGGATCCGTCCAGCCTGATCTCACCCTTCGTACTGCGTCGCGCTGATCGCAACCGTACTCTTTCTATCTCCGACCAGCACGTCTTCGGTCCAACTCTCATTAACGAGGCACGCTTCGGCTTCTTCCTGCTGAACAACACCCGTACGCTCGACGAAGCGTTCCTGTCGCAGGAACTGACCAGCGAGGCATTAGGCATCGAGAACCCGGCGCTGGAGTTTGATGACAGTCCGGGCACACGCCGCCTTGGTCACTTCATCGGGAGGCCTGGAACTAACCTGTCGCAGTTTTCCTTCGGTGGACCAAACGATTCTTTTAATCGACGCAAGCAACAAACCTACAGCTTCGCCGACAATGTCACGTGGATCAGAAATAATCACACATTCCGCTTCGGTGGTGACTACAAGCGCCACCAGTACGACTCTAGTTTGCCGGAAGAACAGGCGACGGAATTTGAGAAGTTTGACAGCATCACGCAGCTTCTGACGGGTAACGCTACCGAGGCCGACACGCAGTTCGGGCTTACGGAGAAGAGTTTCCGCTTCCAGGACGTGAGCGGCTATCTTGCGGACGACTGGAAAGTCTCCCGAAAGTTGAGCCTGAACCTCGGCCTCCGCTACGAACTCTTCATGTGGCCTACTGAGAAACAGGGCCGCATAGGGAACTTCGATTTTTCCAGTTTCCAGCCATGCTTCTCGCAGACCGGCGGATCGCTCGCGCTTTGTGACAGTCCGTCCCCGGGATTCATCGTGCCGAACAACGTCCAGCCGACCGGGCTGGGTAGTGTCGACGCGGCAATTGCGTTGACGGCCCTTGCCGGCAACGAGCACACACTCAATGGGCAAGATACAAACAACTTCGCCCCGCGAATTGGATTTGCCTATTCACCACTCGACTCGAACCGCATGGTCGTTCGAGGTGGCTTTGGTTTTTTCTACGACCGGCCGAGTGCGGCTTTCATCAATACGGTCTTCAGTAACTACCCGTTTCTGCGAGAGATCGAAATCACCGTGCCCTCCGGCAATGTGCCCATCACTACCGCATTCTCAGCGCAGAATACCTCCCTGCCGCTCAGCAACTGGTTGCCTTTTCGTCTCATGAGAGCTGCAGGAACAGGGGGGACTTATGTAATCCGCGACAACACTGGGATTACGCGGGACGCACGAGGCAACACCACTCCGCCAGGAAACATCGCGGAGACCTTTGAGTTTCGCGCCGTGGATCGCGATCTAAAGACGCCTTACGTGCAACAGTGGAACCTTGGGTTTCAATTCGAGATCACTAAGAGCATGCTCTTCGAGGCGCGCTACGTCGGCACGCGCGGCAGGAATCTGTTGCAGGCAGTCGCATTCAACCAGGGATTTGATCTCAATGACGCCAACACGCCGGACCACATCTATGAACGCTTTAACCAGGCTTACGTAGCTGCCGGTTCGCCTAATGGCCCACTCAACGCAGGGAGCACTGCTCGCGATCGCGGTCTCGGCAGGGCATTCGGTTTTGCCAACCCGTATCGTCTGGGAGCATCAGCCACCTGCTCTGCGGCGGGTGTTTTGACACTGCCCTCCGGGACGCCTTCGGATCTAAATCTGGCAAACCCGATCACATGCGCTCCTAATACAACGCCTGGAGCAACTGCCGGCACGCTGGGCGGCGGCCAAGTCATCAACTTCGAGGCTCGCGTGCCAATCCTCGGCTTCAACGTGCCCGAAGCATTGCTCCTGCAGTCAAACGGCGAGTCGAGTTATCACGGTGCACAATTCAGCCTGAGTCAGCGTCTGACTCGTGGTCTCCACTTCAACGCTGGCTACACCTGGTCCAGGTCGATTGATACGAGTTCAACTGATCCTGGAAGTACGGCCGGATCGGGTAAGCCTGACGTTCCCAATACAGGATTCGTGGTGCAAGGTGACCTGCGTAACCTCGACTCGAATCGAGCCGTCTCTGACTACGATCGGACTCATCGCTTCAGTCTTAATTTCGTTTATGACATTCCCACATTCGGCTCCCGCGGGAAGTTCTTTACCGGTTGGCAGCTCTCAGGTTTTTTCCAGGCGCAAACAGGAACGCCGTACACCATCTTCTCCCCGGAACCTGAAATTCAAACCGCCACGCAATACGCAGATCTGGTGCGAGGCTCGGGCGGCCTTTATCGACTTGGCTTTGGAAGGCCCGGGCTTTGTGGTGACTTGGACCAGCCGGGCTCTGACGTCACCGAGAACGCCTTCAATCGCGATGCTCTTTGCTCGCCCCTGGGCCAGAACGGAAGTCTGGGTCGTAACGTTCTGCGTGCTCCATCGCAGTCCCGGTTTGACCTGGGAATCATGAAGAACACGAAAATCACCGAGAACGTGGCTGTGGAACTTGGTTGGGATGTCTTCAACGTATTCAACCGGGCAAACTTCGCCTCTCCAGATTTTGAGTTAGGTAGTCCGGATTTCGGCCGCATCACGAGCACCGTCGGCGGACCGCGAGTCATGCAGTTTAGAGCGAAGTTGAAATTCTAAGTAATCCAAACTTCCCGCAACCCCCCGACAATTGAGAGGCCGCCAAACAAGATTAGGTAGTTCCAACTTTTGCAGAACTGACTGAGCGAAATATTGATAACTTTATGTCGATTTCACAAATGTCGCTCAAGCGAAATGATTCCGACTTGACGGCTGATGACATCTACGATGACGGCTATCTGCGCGTGGAGCATGCTAACTATTACGTTGCCTGCGGCGGCCAATCGCTAAAGCTACCACGCACTGAGTTTCTGATACTCTCGCGTTTGGCCCGTTCTGCGGACAGAATTGTTACGGCCGCGGATCTCTGGGAACACGCCTGGGCAGACTCGAAGCCGGTAAACTCCGAAAGCCTTCATGTCTACATTTATCGCCTCCGAAATAAACTCATGCGTTATAACCTGCGCATCGAGACAATGGTCAATGTCGGCTACCGGCTGATTCCTTCACCGGACCCTCACCTGCCCAGCACCTCGCCTGAAAGCTCTCACCAACCACGTTCGTAACGGAGGGGGTTATGTCGTTACGTAGTTATGTAACAAATCATTCAGCTCTAGTTTAGATGGATGTAACACTCGCCTCTTAGAGTGAGGCGCTACTCTGGATTAACTGACTCTTAAGAGGAGATAAATATGCCTCATCAGCAAGGAACTTCACGCGCCGCATTCTGGCTGGCCCTGTTCATTCTGACTTCGCTTGCGTTCTCCTGTAGCCGTGGCGAAGGACCGGGGCCAGGAACCACTGAATCATCTGTTATCAAGGTCGACGGTTCAAGCACGGTTTTCCCCATTACCGAAGCAGTCGCTGAGGAGTTTCAGAAAGAGAAGCAGGGCAGGGTTAAGGTTACAGTCGGCATATCCGGAACCGGGGGTGGCTTCAAGAAGTTCGCGAGGGGCGAAATTGACATTTCCGATGCTTCTCGTCCCATTCTGACGGAGGAGATGGCCCAAGCTAAAGCTGCCGGCATTGAGTATCTCGAGTTGCCTATCGCCTTTGATGCGCTAACTGTGGTGGTCAACAAAGACAACAACTGGGTCACTTCCATGACTGTTGATGAGCTAAAAAAGATCTGGGAACCTGGAGCGCAAGGAAAAATCACCCACTGGAACCAGATCCGTCCGGAATGGCCCAACGAAAAGATTGCTCTGTTTGGCGCCGGCGCTGACTCCGGAACTTTTGACTATTTTACAGAGGCGATTGTCGGCAAGCCGAAGTCTAGTCGGGGCGACTATACAGCGAGTGAGGATGACAACGTTCTGGTGCAAGGAGTTGAAGGAAACAAATATTCGCTGGGATATATTCCTTACGCATATTTCGCCCCGCACAGCAACAGAATGAAAGCTGTTGCTATTCAATGGGATAAGAACAGGATCAAAGAACCGGTGCTCCCTAGTCCGGAAAACGTCCTCGCGGGCACATATAATCCGCTATCGCGACCCTTATTCATCTACGTCAGTCGGAAATCTCTCGATAAGCAGGCTGTGAAAGAGTTTGTAGAGTTCTATCTTAAGAACGTTAGTACCCTTGCGACAGAGGTTAAGTATGTGCCGCTTTCCGAGACTGCTTACCAGATGGCTAGAGAGCGCCTTGGAACCGTGAAGACCGGCACCGCTTTCGGTGGAATTCCCGAAGTTGGCTTAC
>DASSCG010000180.1:0-2900 GCA_035697925.1 Pyrinomonadaceae bacterium | reverse complement strand
ACAATAATCTGGACATAAACAGCACGAACTTTGGGAAGATCACCTCTACAAGTTTCGGAGGCAATCCCAACGAGCGCATTATCCAGTTAGCAGCCAAGTTCAACTTCTAACTTGCATCTCATGACGGCCCTTCGGGAGTCGCCAAAAAGATGTCCCTTGCCGGGCGTTGTCATTACCGACGACGCCCGACTTTTTTATTTATGTGAAAGAGAATTCCGGAGATAATACCTGTGCTTCAACCGCCAGCGCGGCCCCGGAAACATACTCGCACTTCATTTTGCTCGATGCAGGGAGCACTAACCATGTCGATAAACACACAGCTATTTAAAGCCCTCGGAGCACTCGCCCTGTTTGGAATGATCACTTCCGTGTTTCCCGCCAAAGACCCGAAACTTACGCCGGCGGAACTGGTGGCCAAACACCTCGAGTCAATTGGTCCGCCTGAGGCGCGCGCGCAGGCTGGGGGCATGCAGATCAAAGGCACGTCTCTCTTGAGCGTGCGGCAAGGGGGACGTGGGCAAATCGAGGGACAGACCCTCATGGCTTCTCAGGGCATTAAAAACATGATTGACATGACTTTTGCCTCCTCCGAATATCCTCAGGAGTTGTTGAAATTCGATGGTAAGGAGTTTACGGCCTCGCAATTCAGACCGGGGATGCGAACGTCCCTTGCACAGTTTTTCATGACCAATGATGTCTTGTTTAAGGAAGGGTTGTTTGGCGGAGTATTGTCAGCTTCGTGGCCACTGTTGAATCTTTCTGACAAGAATCCAAAGTTGGAATACGCCGGTCTAAAAAAAGTCGGCGGCAAGCAGTTGCATGCACTGAAGTACACGCCCCGTAAGGGCTCAGACTTGAAAATAACGCTGTTCTTTGACGCCGAAACTTTTCAACATATTCGAACCGAGTATGAGAGAACCATTTACGCTACCGATCAGCAAAGAATCCCGGCAACCGGACAGGTATCCGCGCCCAGCACCCAGCGCTCGTCGAACGCGCGGATAAATGCCTTTGAAGAATTTTCGGAGTTCAGACCCGAAAGCGGATTGAATTTACCTCACACTTACAAGTTTGAGCTTTCAATTCAATCCGAGGTCCGACCTGCCCTGATCGATTGGACGTTCAACCTTACTGATTTTAATTTCGGTGGAGTTTCGGAATTCAAATAGTGCGGCGTTGAAACACGGAGGATTTCCGTCCCGACAAAGGATCATTCATCCTGTAAATTCTTTTCTTTGTCCGAATACTGCAACCTGGCTGCAACGCTCTGCCAAATCTGAAAAGTCAGTGTGGTAACATTCTGCCGCGCCACCAAGTACTTCGCTCCTGATGTCAGAGCTTAATGCGAGTCAACTTCCTCTAGCTCCTCTTGGCGCCGGCGATCTTATAGACCGCGCGGTCAGGCTTTACCGTCGCCATCTATTCACCCTTATCCGCATCGCTGCACCACCAGTAATTCTTTCCGCCATCGGATGGATCATGTTCGGCATTGCCCGTCGCGCGGTTTTTGTTACTCCCAGCGGAGCCATGCTTCTGTTCTACGTGTTTCTGGGCGTTGTGGGTGTGATCATAATCCTTGCCGGATACATCTTTAGTTTGATTGTTATGGGGGGCGCCACCCGTAACCTGGTGAAGCATCTCTTATGGAATGAGCCGGTCTCGATGCGCGACACATATGATGCTGTTCGCTCTCGGTTCTGGGGACTGCTGGCAGCAACCCTGATTATGGTCGTCTGGGTCGGCATCTCCAGCATGGTTGCAGCTTTTGGATGGTATACCGTGGTGGTTATCGTGGCTGTCGGAGCGGTGGTCTTCGCTCAAATAGCTCCAGTGTGGTTATCAGTAATCGTTGGATTAATTGGCTCGATCGTAGGAACCGGAGTCGCCTTCTGGCTGTTCTTCTTTTTCGTGGGCAGGGTTGCTTACGTTCCACAGGTAATGCTGGTAGAAGGCAAAGGTATTTTCGAATCGGTCACGAGAAGCTTTTCACTCGCCCGAGGAAATGTGCGGCGGCTCATGGCAATGACATTGTTCGTCGTATTTACTTTCTATTCAGCCTTGATGATCTTGCTCATACCTTTGGGTTGGTATGGATACGTGAATGGCATTGACCCCTCTCCATGGAATGCGGCTGAGTGGCCCGCGTGGTATGCAATCGGAAACGGAGTCCTGGAGCCGCTTAGCAGAATTCTGCTAGCCCCAATTTGGATACTTGGACTCTCGCTGCTGTATGTTGACGAGAGAGTGCGTCACGAAGGTTACGATATCGAGCTGATGGCTTCGCGGCAGTTGGGTAGTTTTCCGGAGCTTAATACTGTGTCTCCATACGCTCCGGCCATTTCTGTTGACCCGCGCACTCTGCCACCTCCGCCGCCACATGGCTCGTCTGGCAAGGTGTTAGGGCTTAGTTAGGCTTCGACTGTGCCGACGTCCTTAACAGAATTTCGGAATTCGCAATTGACAATCCGCAATCCGAAATTTTCTAGCGTTTATAAACATTGGACCCCGATCGGGACTGCGCTGCATTGACAGATACCACTCGACTCAACAGCCTGAACCTGCTTCGCCTACTCGGCGCGAGTCGGTGTGTTTTTGCATTCCTCTTAATCTTTTTCTCGGCAGTGAACTGTCTCGCAAGGCCGTTGAGCGAATACCGGAATCACGTCAATCAAGCCGTCAGCGCGCTTGATACCTTGGCCCAGGCTGATGAGAGTGAATCTGACGTTGCCCGCGTTTCCCGCATCACGCAAACCGTGGCCGCGGTCCGCACCGCTTTGCCCGCCAGTGAAGATGTAGAGATGGGCGAAACGACTTTCAAAGTAGATAACTCATGGTTGCATCGCGAACTCAATAAATTCGAGAAGTCTCCGGCAACCGAAAGAGCGACGCTGACCCTGATG
>DASSCG010000179.1:0-6612 GCA_035697925.1 Pyrinomonadaceae bacterium | reverse complement strand
ATCCCGTCGTGGCTTATTGTTCTGTAGCACACGAAGAATTCCGCTGGCATAAACAGCGCGCATTTGCGCGTCAGTATAATAGTTGTTCTTTCGCAGCGCGGGCGCCACAAATAGCGAAACGAGATCGGCCTTCATCTCCTCCATCGCGCTCGAATCTTCCTCTAAGGCTTCGTCCAGGTCTCGCCCGTCCTTAGTTCGGTCAACACCGAGGTAGTGGCCCACCTCGTGCCAAAGTGTGCGATAAAAATTTCCGTCGGCGCTTAGATCGGTCTTGTGCTCGGGAGCTATCGCAGCCTCCCACGTGCGCGAGGTTCCCTGAAAGATATTCGGCTCGCGCATGATGTTTGCGCGCAGAAGGATTGTTCTGCCGTATCGTCGTGCCAGGTAGCTCTCATTGGGCAGAATCGTAGCGGTGTTTCCGCCGCGGGACTGTCCAAAGTCGGCCAAAACATCGTAGACACCGACGGGTATGTCCTCTCTGATTTTCTTGTGATTATCGTAAGGAAGCGAATCTTCCAGCGCCTGTAGTCCACGCATCGCCTGGCGCAGGGCAGTTGTTTCCTCTCGGCGCGTAGCTAACAGACTGAAAGAGAAAAACGTCTTGACCCCGTAAAGCTCGTCGTCATAGACCTCGTACGAACCGATCTGGGCGTTGAGATTCTTGAAGTGTCCAGTGATCCAAGCGGCGTCACCTGACTCATAGTCGTTCGACAAAAGATCTCGCGCACGATTGCGGAGGTATCGAGCGAATTCCCCATCGTCTCCCTCAACCGCATCCGCAGCCTCATTCATCAAGCTGTATGCCTTAAACAACTCATCAGCATATGCGACGGAATAGGGGACCGCATAAAATCCATTAACCGCAGCTTTATCGGAGGCTTCTTTTTGTAACTCGTGGCTTAGGCTTGGATGAAGTATGTCCAGTGCAGGATATTTTTTAAGAATCGCCAGATCGTGTTGGGCATTCGCCCGCGTCGACCTCCGGACCACAGTACGAAGATCCAAAATACTCTCTCGTTTTTCCGGGTGCGCCTTCAGAAACGCGTCGAGTTCTTGCTTCTGCACGCCCCAGGGATATACGTTCTTACCGGGCTTCACTTCGTCAACCGGCAGAAACGTTTCCCGCTTATTTTCTAACGTCGTAGCTACGGGGCCCTGATTGAGGCGATACAGCGACAGCAGGTTCTGTGTAGCAGCACTGGAGCCTGTGCGCACGTCGAGCTGAATGAGATCTCGATAACCCGTTAACGCTTGAGGATGGCGCTGTAGTTCGAAGATGCGTTGAAAGATCTTTCCGACTTCAAGCAGTTTTGCTACTGCCTTCTGCTCACCCTCACTTAGATGGGAAACTTCTGGCCCGAGCTGAATAGTCTCGGTCTTGTCGATGATTGGCTGGCTTTTCTCCAGCGTCCAGTAGCCCGCAGGCAAACCCGCGCCAGAGCCTGTTGGTGTCCGCGTTTGTGCCATGCCGCCGCTGTAGATCCCTATTATTAGGGCAAACGTTAACAGTTTACTCAACATAGAACATTAATCTCTTCCTGGACTCGGTGGTGTAGAACAGAAGCTGGACCGCCTGTCCGTCGGGCAGGTAAAAGAGTAAAGCTCCAGGTGAGGCGAAGCCGAATCGATGGTCATCGACCGCAGGCTTTGTACGCAATTGCACTGGATTGCAGGTGAGGACCAACCTCACGCTAGCCGCAAATTAAGAGGTCAAACCTTCTGCAGCGCCGCGAGGGCAGCCAGTACTTCTTCACTGTTCACGGCCGGTTTCACTTTCATAAAAACTTGAGCGATTTTCCCCTTGGGATCGATTATGAAAGTATTACGGGCCGAGAGTTTGGCGCCGTTGTAATCCATTACAGACCCGTACGCCTCGCTTACTTTGGCGTCAGTGTCGGAAAGCAGTTTGAAAGTAAGCCCTTCTTTGGCGCAGAAGTCCTTGTGAGAATCGGCTGTATCGACGCTTACTCCCAAAACCACGGCATTCATGGCCTCATATTTCGCCAGGTCGCGCTGGAAGTTATGCGCCTGCAGTGTACAGCCGCTAGTAAAATCTTTCGGATAGAAATAGAGCACTACCCATTTGCCGCGGAAATCCTTCAATGCCGCTTCTTTGCCCTCGTTCGTTTTAAGTGAAAACTCCGGAGCATTAGTGCCAACCGCGGGAGCGTCTGTCGTCGCACGCACCGCAGCGACAGATATTAAGCCCACAAACAAAGCACAGATGAGAATATGTTTAGTCAAGATACTCTTTCACTCCTTTTTGCAGCCATTATACTCAAATCATTGAGATCGCAAAGTAGCGGTGGAGCGCGGTGCTGACGCAGTTTTTCAGGGTTAGAAATAGGGGTTGAGTAGGCCTACGAGCGGCTCGCGACCGGAGGCCACCACTTACTTAAGGAATACCCGCGGACACAGAGCCGGGAGCGGTAGCGACCGGATGTTAGCGTGCTGCCGTAGTGCAACGGCCAGCGTTCGTAGTGCAGGGTTAACTTCTAACTACGTCGAGAATTGAGTTACCTCACCCGGCTTACGCAGCATCTTGTTCACCTCACCCAGATGACTCTCCTCTTCGGCAATCATTCTGCGGGCATACTCTTCCAGCATCACTGAACGGTCTCGCACCAAGTCCAGCAGTTTCTTGTAGAGTACCAGCCCCGCTTTCTCAGCCTCTAGAGACTCCAACAGAATGTCATTGATGCCATGCTTATGTGTCTCCAGTAAAGCGCCAATCTTTAAGGAAGGGTGGTCGCCAAAATGTGTGACCAGCTCACCTGCCTGGTTCGCGTGTTCTAAACATGTGTTTGCTTCGCCACGTAGCCAACTGGTAATCGGAATACGGTTATGACCAAACACCATTAGGGAGTAATGGGTGTAACGCACTACGCCAGCTAACTCAGTTTCCAGAATTTCATTTAACAACGCGATCGCGGCCGCTTTGTCAAACGGTTGCTCAGACATGAATGACCTCCCAAGAAGTTTTGAGCGAACGATTCAACTAAAATGCAACGCTTCGCCACAAGCAAATAGCGCTAGAACGAACAGCGACTGCATTCGAGAACTGGTTGAATCTGCGATACTAAATGTTAAATCGAAATTGGTAAATGGATGAATGCTTTAATCTGGCAAATGGAGGGCGATATCATTCTTCAACCAAATCGGCCGAGATTGGCTGAGAACCCGAACCCGAGCCGGTCGCAATTCCGATAAGCCTTTTCAGATTAGCCTGTTGCTCGTCATTAAGGTCCACGAACTGTACACCAAAGCCAACACCAGCCGTGTAGTGCCTGACCTCACCTTCAAGGTATAAAAAATCGCCATCCGGCAACAAGACACGAAATCCAACAATCTCGCCGCGCATCACTTCCCCAACGGTGTCCAGGTAGCACCCGCCTTCGGACAAGTTAATAATTCTGGCTGGGTGCTCGCGGTCCCAACTCGTATCCAAACTAACGCTTAACCGCGGTTTTGATCTTCTCTCATCATCCATTCACGAAACTCCTAGTCGGGCTTCACCTGGGAGGCTGTCGGAGTCGTGAGGAGCGAAGACGGCAACGCAAGACTGTTTGTAAGCCTTACAAGGTGATGGTCACGATATGATGAACAGTCGCCGGCCGTCAATTGTTTTTAACGTTGCCCTGTCTCTGCACTAACCGTTAGGATGCGTCGGCAATTAGAGTTCAATTACAAAATAGGAAGCACTTGCATGGCCCAAGACCGGTCGGTTGGAGAAAAGACTACCTCACGAGCGCCGCGCTCTATTGCACAAGTATACGATTACAAGATTTGGCAGGTGATCGGAGCTTCGGCAGTTGGAACCATGATCGAGTGGTATGACTTCTACATTTTCGGTAGCCTGGCCACTGTCATCTCACCCCTCTTCTACCCACCCGGCAATGATACGCTGGCCTTGATCGCCTACCTTTCAACCTTTGCTGTAGGTTTCGTGGTACGGCCTTTCGGCGCGCTTTTTTTTGGACGCATTGGCGACCTGGTAGGGCGCAAGTATGCTTTCCTGGTAACGTTGCTGATCATGGGCGGTGCGACGGCCCTGATTGGGTTTCTTCCCACCTACGCCACCATTGGTATTGCTGCGCCAATTATTCTTTTGTTCATTCGTATCCTCCAGGGACTTGCCTTAGGTGGTGAATACGGCGGAGCCGCTGTTTACGTAGCGGAGCATGTGCCCGATAAGAAACGCGGTTTCTATACAAGTTTTATCCAGATCACAGCGACACTCGGGTTATTCGTTTCGTTGGCGGTAATTTTGCTGGTCCAGAATTCAATGAGCCGGGGTGACTTTGAATCCTGGGGTTGGCGCGTGCCTTTCCTCATTTCCATCCTGTTGGTCGGAATCTCACTTTATATTCGGCTGCGGATGAAAGAGTCGCCAATCTTTCAGCACATCAAGAGCGCTGGCATGACGTCAGCAAAACCTCTCAAGGAGGCCTTCACCCAGTGGAAGAACCTAAAGCTGGTTCTTATTTCGCTATTCGGCGCCACAGCTGGTCAGGGCGTTGTGTGGTACACCGGACAGTTTTATGCGCTCTTCTACCTGCAAGCCATCCTCCGAGTGAACGGGACCTCGGCAAATTATTTAGTAGCCATCGCGCTCTTGTTAGCAATGCCGTTCTTTGTAGTTTTTGGCGCGCTCTCCGATCGATTGGGGCGCAAGCGAATCATGATGGCGGGTTGCTTATTGGCGGCATTATCCTACGTCCCTATCTATAAGGCGATGCAGTCAGCTGCGGGCTCAAACGTTGTCACGGTAGTCCCCAAACGGCATACGGTCACTGGAGCAATCACCTTAACACCGCAAACAACCGTCGACGGTAATCTGCAGGCCGCATCAGAAGTTCTACCCTACACGAACCTGGCATCACTTCTCGGAAACCCTATAACTTGGAAGCTCATTGGGCTGGTATTCATCCAGGTAATTCTAGTGACAATGGTTTATGGCCCTATCGCGGCTTACCTGGTAGAGGCGTTCCCAGCGAAGATTAGATATACAGCACTCTCTCTTCCGTACCACATCGGAAACGGTGTCTTTGGCGGTCTGTTGCCACCAATTAGTTTATGGATAGTTGCGCAGACCGGAAACATTTACGCCGGCTTGTACTACCCGATATTAGTGGCGATTGTTACGTTTGTGGTCGGATCGCTTTGTCTCAGAGAGACCAGGAGTGTACTGATATGGAAGGAACTGGAAACGGACAGCGGAGGAAAATTAAAGAGTGATATCGAAGGACCAGTGTAGAACCATCAGAGTGATTGCCAGGGTCCCCAAATGGCGAGCGTCAGACCGGGCACTTGGATGTTGACGAAAAGAGTCTTGAAGTCTGGACTAAAAGTCACGCCTGCGAACTCACGAGTCTCAAAGCCGTCGAAAATATTCTTCGCGAAATCGAATAGTTCGCCACGCGGATTTAACACCTTGAGGTAGTTGGCCACGCCGTTGTCTTCACAGATAACCAAATTACCTCCGGACGTCAGACAAAGGTTATCAGGCATGTTCAGGATGGAGGGATCCGTTGGTTCAACAAGCAGTTTGAGGAATCCGTGATCCTTCCCGGAAGGTTCGTACTCCCAGACTTGACCCAGGTACTTATCGCCGCCGCCGGTGGAAGTGAAATAGATTCTGCCATTTCCGTAAAGACATCCTTCGAGTCTGCAGAAGGTTGCAGCACCTGCAGCAATTCCCTGGTGGTAAACCGCCATTTCATTCCGTTCAGCTGCCGCCGGATCCGGGTCATTGATATCTACCCAAATTACTGGGAGGGCAACACCGGCCCGCTGTTCTTTCGTGGTGTTGAAGTTTGGGCGACCCTTTACGGACAACATTTGTAGTCGCCCTCCGGCTGCAAGCTTGCCCCGCTTGCGAGGGAGGAACCGGTAAAAACCACATGCGGCTTGATCCTCAGTGAGGTAAACAATCCCGCTTTTCGCATCCACCGCAATGGCCTCGTGCTTAAAACGTCCCATTCCTTTGAGAGGTACGGGATTGACTGGTTCATCAGCCCTCGCGGAGACTTCGAAGCAGTACCCGTGATTTTGGTCGAAGCCGCCCTGATCCTGTCCACTGGCATTCTTATAACGCTCTTTGCCAAGCAGTGTCTCTTCACAAGAGATCCAACTCTGCCATGGTGTGGGTCCACCCGCGCAATTGACTAGTGTGCCGCTCAGACTAACAAAATCTCTTATAACTTCGCGCGTTTCAGGGTTGATTACCAGAGTGGTGGTTCCTCCTCCTGCTAGTGCGTCGTATGCATGAGGTCCGATTGCGCCACCGGGTCGCCCAACCAGACTGGCTACCTCGTGATTTCGAATCAACCGAAGTTCCTTGCCGACGTGAAACGCCGCCATTCCGTCATGCGCGCCTGGCGTGCGGAGACCATCCGACATGATGGCGCCAGTCTTACCAAACACTGTGTATTTAAAGCCCTTTGGTAGCGCTAGTAAGGTCTGGCCTGTGTTCGTACTTTCAGTGGGAAAGAGAGGTCCATAGCCGGCCGTTGATAAGGAACGTGCCGAAGAATTCGCCGAAACGAGTGCTGTGCGGTTTACCAAGCCACTGAAGGCTAGCGCACCGGCGCTAGCTCTGCCAGCGGTAAA
>DASSCG010000178.1:0-5504 GCA_035697925.1 Pyrinomonadaceae bacterium | reverse complement strand
GTTCGGGGGCAGGAGGCAGGCGAAGACGGCTGGTAGGAGCAGACGGCAGGAGCAGGAGGCAGGAAGTTGAGCCAGTTGGCAAGGACCCTTCAAGCTTCTCCTATTTGCAAGTTAGGAAGGGTGCTTAGGTAATTGCCCTTTCTGTCGTCTGCTCCTGCCGACTGCAACTGCCGTCTGCTCCTGCGCCTACCTACAGCGGAGTTCGTCCAGCGAAGCCGGCTTCAACATCGTGCCACCATTCCAGTTCATCGCCTTCGCCAATTTGCCAGCAGAGCAGCACAACTCGGCCGTCTCGCAGTGAAGGGAAATCCACCAAGCCTCGATCAAAGTCCTTCAATTGAACGCCAAGCGCTTCTAACTCGCCGGTTTTTGAGGTGAGATCCATAAGGAGTTTCGCATACTGCAAACCTTCCAAGAGACCTCCACCGCCTTGCTCGGCGCCTTCGGCCGCCTTCTTGGCATCCTGCCGGTAGGCAAAGATTCGCTTGTGTGTGCGTTGAATCCTGGCCAGAATCTTCCGAACAGTTGGCAACAGCGCGTTAGCTTCTTCAACGGTAAATAACTTCATCCCAGCGTCCATCTCAAAAGGGAGTTTAGTGTTCATCGGTCACCCGGATGAATTCAGTTGCCGCTCGGAACTCATCAACATCTTCAGTTAGCTCTGTTTCAAGCACCACACTAATTGCCGTCGGAAAGGCGTGCACATCTTCCGGCAGTTCCAGGTGTTCGTGGAGGAAGGTTGGAGGAACGTGCTCGTGCAACTCTCGTTCGTCGTACCGGTGACCGTGTGCTGCTTCCTTGCGGACCTTGTCGGCGATTTCACCAAGATCTATGAAATAGTCTGCGACGTCGATCAGCTTAGGTGCTGTGTTTGAACGGAAACCGGCAACTTCGACGCGACAACCTTTGTAAGCCACGGCGTTTACTGCATAAACGAAGTCTTCGTCGCCCGACACCAGTACTGCAGTGTCATATCGTCCGGCAAGTGAAAGCATGTCGACGGCGATTTCCACGTCCAAATTCGCTTTCCGCGTGCCGTCGTAAAAGGTTTTTAACTCCTTTTGCACGACGCGAAACCCGTTTCGTCTCATCCAGAGTAGAAATCCCTGCTGCCGCTCGGCTCCAATGTCGACACCCGTATAGAAGAAAGCCCTTAACAACCGGCCATCACCGAGGAGTACGCGGAGTAACTTGTTGTAGTCGATGTCAATGTTATGGAAACGCGCGGCGTGAAAGAGGTTGTTACCATCGATGAAAACAGCCACCCTGCCGCGATTGCCCAACTGCCACGAGATATTGTTAGTAGGATCAAAATTGTGCATCTGATAAGCGCTCCGACATAAGTGTTTCGAATCACGGCCTAGGATGCGTTTTTGCGGGATTTAGGTCAAGTTGGAGGCGCAAGGCCCTTTGGAATGCGGTGATGGAGTCACCGCTTTATTCCTCGGAGTGACTAATTTCAAACGATGAGCTGAGTGGCCCCTGAGGCTGGGAAAGCGGTGACAGGTCACCGCACTCCAAAGGGTCGAGGTTCAAATTGACTCCCCGTTGATGGCGTCGATATACACAGCTTTAACGGGAGCGTTCGTTACCGTTACTTCCCAAGCGATGTGTACTTCGAGTGAGTCGTTGCCACTTCTTGCGCGTTGTACGTAAGTAACAAGTTGCGGGGCACCCAACTCAGTACCGACTTCGAGCTTGAAGGCTTGTTTATTGCCGAGAGTATCGGTGTAGGCGGTTCCTTTTTCACTGATGGTTTTGATCGCGTCTTCAGCGCTTAATTGTGGCGTAAGTCCGGCAAGTGTGGCTTGCAAACGTTCGGCGTCGGGGATGCAAGTGCTGGTGAGATTTAAAAGCCGTCTGTCACCTGTGAAGGTGATTTGCAGTTTTCCAAAATCTCCGCGTAACGGATAGCGAAAAACTCTCTGCTCATAAGAAGCGACCTTGGTCCGATCGGGATTGTCAATACGCTCAATAAGCGAGAGTTGCGAAGGATTTGAACCGATGAGGACGCGCCAATCATTGATAAACCTGCGCAGAGCTTCCCTCGTCTCTTCCTCGTTCATCTCTGCATTACTGCCAACCTTAGGGAGGTAGAGGGTACCGCCTGAGTCCCCAGGTAAACGTCTGATGGTGGCGGTCACTGGCTGAAGGTAATCTTCGCCCAGTGTTCCGGCACCACCTCTTCGTAGGATGCGATTCAATTCCAGAAGCGCGGTTTCTGTACGTTGACTCTCACCTGTAATCGTGGCGGGATAAGGGGGGCCGCTCGGTACTGGCCCACTGGTTCCGGGAGGCTGCAAAGCAGCACACGCACCGGTTAAAAGAACTATTACGGCGACCAAAAGAGTCTTGAACTGGCGTTTTTGAGTCACGGTGTTTGAGTGGGTTCGCTCGACTAGTTGCAGACTGCCCTCGATAGAAACCTCTATACGAGGAGTATAATCAAACTCTTGGAGGAGTAGTTGCCGAAAGATAACGAAAACATTCCCTTTCTTGGTGATGATCCCCTGATAGCAACGGAGCCGCAAGGGTTTACGCCGGACCAGATGGTTCGTTGTGAGGAATGTTTGCGGGCAAATCCGCCGACCAGATTGAACTGTCTTTATTGCGGCGCATTGTTACCCGCTAACGAAAGAACATCCGATTTCCTTCGCCCCACCCTTAAGCCGGTCCAAAGTTGGACACTCGGATATAACAACATTTTTCTCCCCGACATAATAGAGATCCAACCTCAAAGCCTTCGCGAGGCCGCCGATCTTCTCAAACTGAGCAGTGAGAACCTACGCAAGTTGGTATCCAACACCAGGCCGTTGCCTTTAGCCCGAACAGGTACACGTGAAGAATCGGAATTGATTGATCGAAAATTGAAGGCGGCGGGGTTTGCAACTGCGATTGTGTCAGATGCTGAACTTGAAATCAGAGAGTCACCTCCGATTAGACTCCGTTCACTGCGCGTCCATGAAAACGGATTGACTCCAAAGTTTATAGGTGAAACTGATCAATCAACGATTCCATGGGACCGCCTGGTCCTAATCGTCGCTGGCAGGCTATTGCGGAAGCGCGTTGAGTTGCAGGAACGAAAAGCCGGGGGAGGCCAAGATGAAATTGAGCAAGCCGATCAATTTTTTGCGGACGAGGCTGTCGTCGATCTTTACTTTGAAGACCCTGACTTTAAGTTTCGCATTTTCGCTAATGCATTCGACTTCTCTGGACTCGACGGTAAAAAGTTGGTGGTGGCCGAAAACTTTTCGCTCTTGATGGGCTTGCTCCGCGAAAAGGCAACGAACGCCGAATATGATTACGCGTATAACTCTTGCAGACAGGCGTTGGAAATCGTTTGGCCTTGCGAACAGCTGACTGAGTCCCGTGGGTGGCGACGTGAAGGACCAGGCAAGATTACCGTCGGCGCCGTTACCGAGACCAGCAACGAGGACCAGTTCACTCGCTACTCACGGCTTCGTTATCTTCTTCGAGACCAAGCTAAGATCCATAACGAAACACAATGAAGCCAACTCAGAAACGAGAAAAATTGGGAACTCGTCCTTCACGCTTCGAAGACTCTGACGGCAATTCAGATAGGCGGGATGTTCCAGCGCGGGCATTATTCGGGGGCGAAGCTGCTCAGAGCAGCGACAAGATTTATGGGCTAATTCCTGTGCTTGAAGCGCTACGCTCAGGCCAACGCTCTATCGACAGCATTACAATTGCAGAAGGTGCCAGGCACGATCGCATGCGGGACTTGTTGGCGCTGGCAAAGAAGGCCAACGTGCCTGTGCACCGTGTACCTAGAGTTAGTCTCGATCGTGCTTTAAAGGAAATAACTCACCAGGGGGTAGTCGCCAGGACCGCAGCCGCCCGCTACCAGGACGCAGATGAACTTCTCGAAGCCGTTGCTGCTCGAGTTGGTTCTGCTGATCAACCTCTGGTCTTAGGTTTGGATGGAATTGAAGATCCCAGAAACTTTGGCGCTATTCTGCGGACTGCGGAATGCGCTGGAGTTCACGGCGTATTCATTCCCGAGCGACGCGCGGTTGGTCTGACCGACACTGTCGCTAAAGCTGCTGCCGGTGCAGTTGAATACGTCCCAATAGCGCGAGCTACGAATCTGGTTCGTTTGATAGAGCAGCTGAAAGAACGTAACATCTGGGTTGTGGGAGCCGCCGCGGAAGGAACCTCAAATTACACGGACTGGGATTGGACATTGCCTTCCGCGCTCTTCCTTGGAAGTGAAGGGGCAGGTCTGCATCGGTTGGTAAGGGAACGATGCGACACCTTAGTTCGTATCCCAGTGCTTGGTCGGTTGGGATCCCTCAACGTGTCGGTGGCCGCTGGTGTTTTGCTTTACGAAGCTTTGAGGCAACGAGCCAGATAGTGGGGAATAAGTCACTAACGGAGGTTAGAAATGTTCTGTCCAAAGTGTGCTGCACAAAACCTCGACGGCGCCAGTTATTGTCGCGGTTGCGGAGCAAACATCAGTATGGTTCCGCAGGCTTTAACGGGCCAATTGCCTCAGGCGGACGATGATGATCTGAATCTCTGTGGGAAACGTGCAGTAAAACGGCGAGGCAAAGAGGCGAGCCTGGATAACGCGTTTCGCAATGCCTTCATGGGAATTGCCTTTTTGCTCGTGGCGATTGCCCTAGCATTCTCTCGAATGGGCACTGGTTGGTGGTTCTGGATGCTGTTGCCTGCTTTTTCACTCATGGGGACTGGAGTGGCGCAATACATCCGAGTCAGGGAGGCGCAGAAGCGGGAGATGTTCGGCGGGCAAAACCAAACATATCAACCGGTGATGCAGCCTGCACCGGCAGTTAATTCGTTTCCCAGGAGAAATACAGGCGAACTGATACCGCCTCCTCCAAGCGTGACCGAAGGCACTACTCGCCATCTCGGCGCCGAAGTACCTACAAGACATCTTGATGCTTCTGCTGAACCGCGAAAGTAAGTAGGTTCGAAGCCAGACTGAGGCGATGTCATTCCGGTAGTACCAGGACGTGCATCGCCTCGATTTCTATTCGATGAAAGTAAGTAATTCAGTTCGTATTTGTGTTCCCGTCTGCGAGCAAAGTCTTGGAGCTGCTGAACGGGCCATCGCGGCGGCAGCAGAAATAGGAGATCTGATCGAGGTTAGGCTGGATTGCCTGGATCCGCTTCAACTTGGAGAACACTTTAAAAACGGTGAGCACCTTTTTGATAGCTCGCCACTTCCTGCCATTCTTACGTTCCGTCCTGCCGATCAGGGAGGTCTTCGCCAGCTTGATACAAAATCACGTTTGTTTTTTTGGTTGTTTAATCGTCCGGCTTCACCCGCATTTCTTGATATTGAACTGGACCTTGCTCTGAATCCGTCGCTGTTTGACTACGGCAAGAAGGTTGATTGGTCACGAGTTATTTGTTCTCACCACGACTTCGTCGGCGCGAACGATCTCGATCGGATCTACGAACGGATGATTCAGACTCCAGCGCGAATTTTGAAGATCGCGTTCCAGACCGATGACATC
>DASSCG010000177.1:0-3627 GCA_035697925.1 Pyrinomonadaceae bacterium | reverse complement strand
AAGGCGGCGAGGAATGTAGCAAGTAAGGCTGCAACTTGAGGCATTTCCGCGTTTGCGACATATGAAATTGGGTTTGCGTGTTATCAACTCATTAGTCGAGGTCACTATTTCTTTACAAACTTTAGAGCTACTCCATTCATGCAATAGCGTAAGCCCGTCGGTTCTGGACCATCGTCAAAAACATGTCCCAGATGCGACTCACACCTTGCGCAAAGCACTTCCGTGCGCGTAGCGGACAGGCTGTTGTCAATCTCTTCAATCACATTTTCCCTGGCAATCGGTTGCCAGAAACTGGGCCATCCAGTGCCTGAATCAAACTTAGCCTTCGAGCTAAACAATGGCAGCCCGCAAGCAACGCATTCAAAGACACCCTGCTCGTGGTTTTCATTTAGTGGGCTGGAGAAAGGGGCTTCAGTCCCCTTCTTACGTGTCACGTAAAACTGCTCCGGCGTTAGAATACTTTTCCATTCTGCTTCAGTCTTCACCACTTTTTTCACTCCTTTGGAACGCTTCTTCTGTGTGCCTGGCCCCGAAAAGACCGAACCCAGCGACAGTCTCGATAGGGCTGCAAGTCCGCTGAGGGCAATGGTCGTCGAAAGAAAAGACCGTCTATTCACTACAAAACCTCATATTAGAGCTTACAACTTGGCCAACGATAATACGTTAGCACTCAGCCGATTGGATGTTTAGCGCTGGTGACTGGCCTTCAGAGCCTTTCTTGCATCGGCCGAAGTATTTCTCGTCGAGGTGTCGGATGCTTGTTGCACTCGGTAGGTTTTTAACACACGGGACAGCTCGGAATAAGACCCTCGCAGCCTTTGACGCCCTACATTCGGAATTCAGCTCGTGGCATTGCCGTTGCAGTTGCCCCCACGACTTTAATTCTAAGTTGAGAAGGAACTGTCCAACTCGACGATGAGGAACCCATCATGCTGAAAACGAATCTAGTCTGTTTACTCTGTTGCTTACTCGTCCTAACCCATGTCGGTAGGTCAGTGAGCGCTCAACAAACGTATCAACCACCTGCGGCGGCAAATAGCAATGTTACTAGACCAACGGATTACCGACAGGTTGAGCGTCAAACCGCATTGGAAGAAAAGGTAAAGATTAAGATCGCGAAGCTGGGTTTGGGCGCCAAGGCGAAGGCTACTATTCGACTCAACGACGGCTCTAAAATAAAAGGTTACATAGCGCAGGCTGGTGAAGATAACTTTGTGATCCGTGATCGGAAGACTGATACGCCTACCACGATTCGCTACGCAGACGTAATCAAGGTTGAGGAAAACAGGGGTCACTCAACAGCTAGAAACATAGCCATTGGTGTAGGTATTGGTGCGGGAGCTCTACTCCTGGCAATATTAATTTCAATCGCACACCTTGACTGATAACGCGAAGCATCACCACGCCACTTTGTAGGGCCCGTGCGCCACACGGCGAAGAGTCCTGGTTTCGGGGATCGAATCGCCAACTCAACTGTTGGTTACTTCTCAAAAACAAAAACCGCTGCGAAGCACGCGCAGCGGTTTGAGTCGGAGCAAACAAAGTACAGCTTACTTACACTTGGAATAACCACAGTCGCGGCAAAAATCACATCCACTTGCATGTTCAAGTTGTCCTTTGCACTCGGGACAAATGCCAATCATTGTCGACATGATTGCCCCGGTGACCGGCGTTGTTGGCGCCTGCGTCTGCGCTTGCGCCTGTTGTTTGCCGATGGCGCGAGCCGAGTCGGGCAAGGTCCGCAAACGCCTGTTGGTAATCATGATGCATTCGGCTACGGCCTGTTCGGGTGAGGTCAATAAACGCTCGTTGAACCAAACGGCGTGAGTACCCGTGACCTTGTTGAGGCTATAAGCGACTTCCGCGGCGTCGAAACCGCCTCGTAGCATTTTGGAAGCGAGAAGTCCTACGCCCCCGCTAATTGGACCGGTGGCGAATACTTCCTGGATCATGCGGTTATCATGATTGACGGTGACGTAAAGATTCTGACCGTCAAAAGGTATCTGCCACGTGGCGCCGCTGAGCTCGCGGGGACGCTCGATACGAATTGCCGTCAACTCGGGCGCCAGGATTCCAGACTCCGCCCGCAGCCTGGCTGCATTTTCGGCTTCCGCCTTAGCTTCATCGTCAGCCTGTTCTCTAACTAACGCTCCGGCTTCAGCTCGCGCCAGCCCTTCCGCTTCGTGATCGATTGCAGCGACATGCGCCGCATCAGCATGACTGGCAGGCGGCTCGTCCAGCACTTCCGCTGTCGCTTCGGTATTGCAGGCTGTCTCGCTTTTCTCGTCAGCCTTCATTGAGGTAAGCACCTGATTATCGCGTGAACCGTCTCGATAATAGCTCACAGCTTTACAACCCAACTCGCGTCCCAGCCTATAAAGCCTGTCCACCGACTCTACCGTATCATTCACAGCTCCATTACAAGTCTTCGAGACGCTGTTATCGACGTTTCGCTGGGCCGCAGCCAAAACGTGAACGTGCTGTTCGGCGCTAATATTCATCGCCGAGATAAAGTACGGCGGTAGTTCATGTTCGTGTTCGCAAACATAAGCTGCCGCAGCATCGATCGACTCCTGGTCAGTTTGGTCGACATTAATCCCTAGAGCTTGGGCAGCGAGCGTATGCACGTAAGTGCGTGTGCCGAGAGTGTCCTTACGTACATAGGCCCATGAAAAATTGGGTTCGATGCCAGAAGAGGTTTCCGCCACCAGCGAGATTGTTCCAGTTGGAGCAATCGTTGTTACTTCGTAGTTGCGTGGCGTGAGAGGCGTATCGCGAGGAATGCCAATCTGGTTATAGAGAAAATCTTCGTAAGCTTCCCGGTTGGCCTCAAACTCGGGGAAAGTCCCCTTTTCGGCGCCCAGTCTGATACTCGCTATCCATGACTCGCGACGAATGAAGCTCATCATTTCATCCATCAGGTAAATGGATGCTGGTGAACCATAAGTCACTTTGAGATTCAAACATAGATCTGCAAAACCCATGATTCCCAGACCCACGGGACGTGTGCGGTTCACAACGTCATTAATCTCCGGTAAAGGCCACGCGCAGGTGTCGATCACGTTGTCGAGAAATCTCGTGCAAAGGTGAGTAACTTCGCGAAGCCGGTCCCAATCAACTCTCTGTTCAGCGTCGTAAAATTTTGCCAGATCAATTGAACCCAGATTGCAGGAGTTCGAGAAGTGTAGAAACTGTTCACCGCAGGGATTACACGAATAGATCGGGCCCATCGACTTCATCATATGGTTATGACGATTAACTTCATCGATGAATGCAATCCCCGGCTCAGCATACTTATGCGCACTGGCAACAATCCGATTCCAAATGTCGGGCGCAAAAACCATCCCCGGACGCGGTGGCTCTTCAATGGTGCATTTCGAGAGGTCGGTATTTACATACGACTGCTTGTCGGGAAAAGTCACCGTTGATTCATCACTGCGCCGGCATACAACGTAATCACCATCGCGCACCGGATCGTAGACCGGGTCGTTCCAGGGTTCTCCGTTAAACTCAAGCTGGAACCATTCGTGGTTATCGACCGCCCTTAGGAACTTATCAGTGACGTTAACTGAAATATTGAAGTTGGTCAGTGAGTGCTGATCGTTCTTGGCGTGAATGAAGCGCAGC
>DASSCG010000176.1:0-2370 GCA_035697925.1 Pyrinomonadaceae bacterium | reverse complement strand
TTCCAGCTCAGTAGCTGCGCCATTCTGATCGTTCCAGTCAAAGAGTCCCTGGATGGGCCCCGCGAACAAATCAGGTCCGATGTAGCCAAAGATAGTGGCCTGAGGATGAAATGCGAGTTTCATATCGGCGGTGTGTCCGGTCTTGCCGCCTCTAATGTAGTTCTGAACCGTCTTGGTAATCGCATCATATTCACTTAAGTCAGTCGGTGCATTACTCGTAATCTTCGCCTCTTTTTGCATGGGTTCTCCTTAATTAATTAACTAAATTAGCTGGTTCCCTCTGGGTGAATGATTGCATTCTTCAACCGGTTGCTCCTGCCGAACAGTCAATGCCCAAGCTATCTGCCGAGATCCATCAGCCAAAGATCACCCGTGATTCGACCGCGCGAATACAGCAACTCGCGACCGTCGCGCGAAACCTGCGGATCCTCGAGAAACAAACCTGACTCGGGAAAGTTGGTCACTTTCTCAGGCGCGCTCGCCCGCCAGTCCTGGGCCGGACCGGGGACACGGGAGATGTTCTTGTGGTCGGATTGAAAGTAGAGCCAGCGTCCCGACGCTGAGACAAAAGGATGAAAATCGTGGTGTGTTGTTTTCACAACATCTCGCGTTTCACCGCCCGCGATCATGACTGCACGAATATCGATATTGCCAGCAAGCGTCGACTGGAATATTAGCCACTTTCCGTCGGGACTAACGGTAGGGACATAACTGATGTTCTGCTCATCAGTCAGCCGGCGCGAACTCCTGGCGGACAGATCGAATAAATGTATCTGGTTGTCGATTAGGGAGAAATAAACCAGCCCGCTACTGTCCGGCATCCATGAGAGCGAAAAGTAGGAGGCTTTTTCTATCGTGAGTTGTGGGTTTGCTCCATCAGCCGCCATTACCCAGACATTACTAACCGCTTGTCCTGCCTTCACTGGCTTCCGAATGAATGCAATCGCTCGCCCATCAGGTGACCACCTCGGCCAGTGATCGTCGTACGTCGGGTCGCTGGTCAATTGCACCAGATTTTCTCCACGGTCAAGCCGCCAAATGTGAGAGCTGGTGCCGCGATGGGACTCAAAGGCTATCGATCGATTGTCCGGAGACGGGCTGATAAAGTAAATCACATCGTTTCCGCCCGTCATGGGCTTTGGTTCTCCCAGGACGCGACCTTGTTCATCATCGAAAGGCAACGCCTCCACATTGAAGGAAATCTGCAAGGCGGTGAAGACGATCAACTTACCATCGCGAGAAACTGTGGCATGTGTGTCATGTCCGCGCCCGACTGTTAAAGGCTCCGCAGCACCTAACACTTTTCCATTGGTCACGTCGAAGGGAATTTGCCATAGGGAATGATTCTTTCCGGGTTCGTCGTTGGTGTAGATGATTGTGCCGGAGTTTGCTCCCCATACCGGCCTTCTTCCCAAAGCGATTCGCCGAGGCTCGCCGCCTTCCGCTCCAACCACATAGATCGCATGGGAAGCGACGCTGTCTACGACGAACATGATCCAACTGCCATCGGAAGAATAACTGGGATAGAGCAGGAATCTCGGTGGCGGTTCGCCGGCACTGAAAGTGATTGGTACTTCTTTGGGCTCACCGCCTGAAGCGGCTACTCTGAATATCTTCTGTCGTCGTTGTGGCCCACTTGTATACAAAAAACCGGAGCCATCTGGTGACCACGAAGGAAAGTTTCCACGTTCAGCAATACGACGCGCACTACCACCAAGTGCCGGCATCACCCAGATATCACCGCCCATCAACGGCAGGTCATACCCAAAATACAAAAGGCTGGTATCTCCTGTTCTAGTCGACACAAATGCGATTTGCTTTCCGTCGGGTGAGAACGCAGGTTGAGCGTCATCTGCAGAATTGTTAGTCAGGTTGATATCGGGGCCACCGGATACCTGCTTGAGGAAAACTTCGAAGTTGCCGGTCCGATCCGAAACATAGGCAACAGTCTGTCCATCAGCTGAAAAACTAGGTTCCCCTTCGTAGCCGTGATCTGTTGTCAGTGGTGTGAGCGTCATGCGCTCAAGATCGAGTCTTTTCGCTGCTGGCGAAGTGGAGCGACCAAGATACCAGAAACCAGCTGCGACGGCGCCAAGTAGCAACAGGATACCCGTCACAGCAGCGACCCAGGACCTCGGCGTAAGTTTCGGTTTGCTTGAGCCGGCTAATACCTGAGTTCGAGAGCTAATAAGCGAATTGGAATCCAGCGCGCGTTTAAAACGACGCAAGTCGATCTCAAAATCGCCGGCGTGTTGATAACGTTCCGCAAGTTCTTTGGCAAGCGCCTTAGCGAGAAGATCTTCAAGCTCTGGCGGGAGTTGAACGTTCAACCGCGTGATGGGTGGCGGCTCGACGTTGACGATGGCATGC
>DASSCG010000175.1:0-5617 GCA_035697925.1 Pyrinomonadaceae bacterium | reverse complement strand
ATTCAACGCGTCTCTGCAGCTTTAAGCCGTAGCAAACGCCTCCCAATATGCCTAGGGCAAAACGCCGCAACCTTCCTCAATTGCAGCACTTTTTGCTCGCAAATCCCGCGAACTCAAGTATTGACACTCGCGACGTTCAACATGTACTATGCTGATGCAACAGTGTTTAGCAGTTTGCTGACACTAGTTAAAGCGCCAAGAAAAGCCATTCTGTATTCCCACCCACCGCAGTGGATCGTCGTCTCTTAGCCGTCTGAATGTCAGGAAGAAATGTCAGCCAAATTAGGTGAAATACTCGTCCGTGAGAACCTTATTAGTGCCCAGCACTTACGTGAAGCGTTAGACTACCAGCGCGACCACGGAGGCCGGCTGGGTTATAACCTGGTCAAGCTGGGACTGGTCACCGACGATATGATCACTGCCGTGCTCTCGCGGCAGTACGGTATTCCTTCCGTCAACCTCGACCTTTTCCAGATAGACGAATCGGTCCTCCGCCTCATCCCTCAGGAAGTGGCCCAGAAATACTCTGTAATTCCCCTCTCCAGAGTTGGCGCGACCCTCACTCTGGCCATGGTCGATCCGACCAATGTCTTCGCGATGGATGACATCAAGTTTATGACTGGGCTCAATGTCGAGCCTGTCGTCGTCGCCGAAGTCAGCGTTCAGCAGGCCATCGCCAAGTATTACGGCACCTCTAGAGAGATCGAACTCGCTGCTATTTCTGCTGATGAAGCCGCTTACGCAGGCAGCAATGGCAAGGGCTCAAACGGAGCCGGCACTATCACTCAGGCTGACCTCGCGTCTCTCGAGAGCATTGAGTTTGATCACGGGCGAGCTGAAGACGTCGAGGTAGTTGAAGAGAACGAAGAGATTGACCTGTCCACACTCTCGCGAATGAGCCAGGATGCACCGGTGGTGCGATTGGTCAACGTGCTCCTGGTTGATGCGCTTAGACGCGGGGCTTCAGATATTCACATCGAGCCTTACGAAAAAGAATTGCGCATTCGATTCCGTATTGACGGCGTGCTCTATGACGTGATGCATCCTCCGTTGAAGTTGCGCGACGCGCTTATCTCGCGCGTGAAAATCATGTCGAAGCTCGATATCTCGGAAAAGAGATTGCCCCAGGATGGTCGCATCAAGATCAAAGTGAAAGTCGACTCTCGCTCACGAGAGCTCGATTTTCGTGTCTCAACGTTGCCCACACTCTTCGGCGAGAAGGTAGTGCTTCGATTGCTCGACAAAGAGAATCTGATGCTGGACATGACCAAACTCGGTTTTGAACCAGACTCATTGGTCAAATTCCAACGAAATATTTCTAAACCCTATGGCATGGTTCTGGTAACTGGTCCGACGGGAAGCGGTAAAACAAATACTCTCTATTCTGCTCTGCAATCGTTGAATACGATTCAAACCAACATCATGACGGCCGAGGATCCGGTTGAGTTCAACCTCCTGGGCATCAATCAGGTTCAGATGAAAGAGCAGATCGGCTTGAACTTTGCGGCGGCCCTGAGAGCGTTCTTGCGGCAGGATCCAAATATTGTTCTGGTAGGTGAAATTCGCGATTTCGAAACTGCGGAAATCGCTATCAAGGCCGCTTTAACAGGTCACCTTGTGCTCTCCACTCTTCACACCAACGACGCCCCTTCCACCATCTCCCGCCTCATGAATATGGGTATCGAACCGTTCTTAGTAGCCACGAGCGTCAATCTGATCCAGGCGCAGCGCCTGATCAGACGGGTTTGCAAGGATTGCAAGACCGAGCACCCAATGCCTCCTGAAGCGTTGATGGAAGTAGGTTTCTCTGCAGACGACGCGAAGAAGCTGAAAACGTATAAAGGCCAGGGCTGCTCAACCTGCAATAACACCGGATACAAGGGGAGGATCGGTCTTTACGAAGTGATGGAAATCAACGATGACACCCGCGAACTGATTTTGATCGGGGCGTCGGCTCTCGAGTTGAGAAAGAAGGCTATCGAAGACGGGATGATTACCCTGCGCGAGTCTGGGCTCCAGAAGATTCGCGATGGATTGACCACCTTGGAAGAAGTTGTCCGCGAAACGGTGGCTTAACAAAGGATAAAGAAGATGTTGCGCACCATTACACTATCACTGCTAATGCTGGTTACGGTTCTGTCGATGCTTCCGTTGGATGAGTCGACGGCACACGGTATTCGCCAAAGCTCAGTTTCTCAGACCCGCAGAAGTCACTATCGGCGCCATTCCCGAGCGTGGTGGCGGCGTTATCGCGCTCGCCAGAGAAGGAGACGCGCCGCGGCTATGGCTCACCGCAGGTTGATGCTCGCAACACGGCTGCCGCAGCCCGTGCCCATGGGTGTCACGCCTCGACCACTGACACCGGCTTTGCCTGTTGGCTGGAATACTGAAACCAAAGCGAATGCAGCCGAGATGAGATTCCGCACTGGTACCGTGACTGGAAGCGTACCCGGCGAGGCTGCGCTGACAGTGGTTGCCCAAAGCAGGCCTAACCCTGGTTACCTCACTCAGCGGGAACAAAAAAGGATGCTGGCTGGAACTGCGGTAACAGATCTCCGACGCATAGTTATCGACAAGATGATCACGGCTGGTGGATGGGTCATTAACGACTACCAACGCGACATGGGCGGTTTCCGTGTGTTCGTCGTTATTGCGCAAACGCCAGGCGATGCTCGTTCGCCCGAGAAGTCCTGGAATTTCTACTTCACCGAGCTCAATGGTCGAATTTACAGTCTGACGACCAATACCCCGCGGCAGTTTTCGGAACGCATGGCGGCGGATGCAGAACAATTCATTGGGTCACTCCACACGGCTTCCAGTGCAAGCTCTCAGGAGACCCAACGATAGACCAGTGAAGATTAAGTGGCCATTTAACTCTACTTAGGAGATGACTCGATGCCTATGAATGAGAGCGTTCCGCAAATCTCTCTCTCCGAACTGTTGAGGAAGCTTTCTGAGCTTCACGGTTCCGACCTCCACATCACCACGGGGTCGGCGCCACAGATTCGCATAGATGGCCATTTGACTCCTCTCGAAGGTTACCGGAGCCTGACGTCGGCCGACACCAAGCAGTTGGCTTATTCCGTCCTCACAGACGCCCAGAAGCATCGTTTCGAAGAGAATCTCGAACTCGACTTTTCTTTCGGCGTAAAAGGGCTCTCTCGCTTTCGCGCCAATCTCTTCAATCAACGCGGCGCCGTAGGAGCTGTATTTCGTGCTATTCCCTATGAGATCAAGGCCTTTGAAGAGCTTGGACTCCCACCGATCGTCAAGCAGATGTGCGAAAAACCGCGCGGGTTAATTCTCGTCACCGGCCCCACGGGCTCTGGAAAGTCAACCACGTTGGCTTCAATGATAGACAAGATCAACAGAGATCGAAGAGAACACATCCTGACGATTGAGGATCCGATTGAGTTCTTACACAACCATAAGAACTGCGTCGTTAACCAAAGAGAGGTCAGCGCTGATACTCATGGATTTGCGCAGGCGCTGCGAACGGCTCTGCGGCAGGACCCTGACGTAGTCCTGGTGGGCGAAATGCGCGACCTCGAAACGATCGAATCGGCATTGCGTATCGCTGAAACAGGCCACCTTACCTTCGCAACCTTGCACACTAATTCTGCTTCCTCAACCATAAACCGTATCATCGACGTTTTTCCCTCCGACCAGCAGGCTCAAATCCGCGCTCAGCTTTCGTTGGTACTAGAGGGAATTATGTGTCAGGCGCTACTTCCTCGAGCCGAAGGAAAAGGACGCGTCATGGCCTTGGAGGTTCTGGTTCCCAACTCAGCCATTCGAAACCTGATTCGCGAGGACAAGGTTCACCAGATCTATTCAATGATGCAGACAGGTCAAGACAAGCACGGTATGCAGACCTTCAATCAGGCGTTGGCTTCGCTCTATCACAAGAGACTTATCAGCTCCGAAACAGCGCTACAGCGCTCCTCGAACGTCGATGAATTGAGAGAACTAATGGACCGCGGCAGCGGTCTAAATACTGCCCCCGCCGGCAACGGCAACCACCCCAGTCCATATGCCCAGGGTCGACCCGTGGGCACCCGCCCGACCATCACCAAAAGATAGAATTACTCTTCACACAACGGAGCTGTAGACATGCCCACTTATGTTTTCAAAGGCCGCAACAGACTTAATGAGATAGTTGTCGGCGAAAGGGTTGCCGACAACCGCGACGCCTTGCGACAGCTTTTACGCAAGGAACAGGTCACGTTAACCTCCGTTAAGGAAAAGGGTCGGGAGATCGGAGTTCCAAAGCTTGGTGGCCGCAAGAAGGTCAAGTCTAAGGCACTCTCAATTTTCACCCGTCAATTTTCGGTAATGATTGATGCCGGTTTGCCCCTCGTCCAGTGTCTTGAGATCCTCGCCCAGCAGCAGGAAAACAAATACTTCCAGCAGATACTTCTCCAGGTCCGTCAGGACGTCGAAGAAGGCTCAACTCTTGCGGCGGCGATGGCCCGTCACCCAAAGGTTTTCGACCAACTCTATACGAACATGGTGGAAGCGGGAGAAGCGGGCGGTATTCTCGACTTGATTCTGCAGCGTCTCTCCAGCTTTATCGAAAAGCTGGTCAAACTCAAACGCGACGTGATCTCGGCCATGATCTATCCGTCGGCCGTCGTTCTGATGGCTGTCGGCGCGATCGCCGTAATCATGATTGTGGTGATCCCGCAGTTCCAACAGATATTCCTCGGCCTGCTTGGTCCAGGTGAGCAGTTGCCACTGCCCACGCGAATCGTAGTGGGAATAAGTAACTTCCTGGCAGGATGGGGAGGACTAGTAATCCTGATAACGATTATCGGTATAGTAGTAGGAATCAAATTCTACTATCGGACACCGGCGGGAAGAAAAATGATCGATCGGATACTCTTGAAGATTCCATTGTTGGGCGACATTCTGCGCAAAGTGGCCGTGGCCAGGTTCTCGCGAACGCTATCCACACTTCTCTCTTCGGGCGTGCCAATCCTGCAATCGCTCGAAATCACTGCCAAGACCTCAGGTAACGTCATCATCGAAGAAGCCATCCTCAAAGTTCGCACCGGGGTTGAGCGCGGCGAGAGCTTTGTCGAGCCTTTGAAAGCCACTGAAGTCTTTCCGCACATGGTGGCGCAGATGATCGGCATCGGTGAACAGACCGGCGCCCTCGATGCAATGCTTGGGAAGATTGCGGACTTTTATGAGCAGGAAGTGGATGCAGCTATAGCCAACCTACTCACGATGATGGAACCTCTGCTGATCGGGTTCCTGGGCGTGACCATCGGATCTATTGTAATCGCGATGTACATGCCACTATTCACGTTGATCGGTAAGCTATCTCAGGGACACTAAGCTGAACGGATTGCGCGAATCCGTTAACGACAGCAAATGCAAAACGCCTGTAGGCTGAAGGTTCAGCTAACAGGCGTTTTGATTTTGATCGAAGCGGAGCGACGCGAGGCGAAAAGCGTACTTTCAGCCAGACTGGAGCCCGCGACTTCTTTGCAGTCGCTTGATGACAAATATCAGAGCAGCAGTCACCATTGCTAACAAAACTAATGCGATAAGCAAGGTAACCCACAAAGGAAGAACCGAGACCTGCGCTAAGACGGCCTGATCAAGCGTT
>DASSCG010000174.1:0-8045 GCA_035697925.1 Pyrinomonadaceae bacterium | reverse complement strand
GTTCTTTGAAGGGAAACATCGGCGACCAGAACTACGACGTTCCGGCGGATGTTGATTTGGCTAAATATCGCGCCGCGACGATTTGGTGCGCGCGTTTCAACGTCAATTTTGGCACCGCGCCGTTGATGAGTGATTCCATGCAGTCGATGAATCGCTAATCGTTTTGTGACGAACTCTCAGCCTTCCATCATCTTGGTAAGTGATTGGACGGTCAGTTACTTACAGGGAATCTCAGAGGGAAACTCAAGTTTGGCGTCCCAAAGCATTCCGAGTTGGAACCAGATTATCTCCTGGCTAAAGGAAATGGAAACACTGCGGAACGTTGCCGCGTGAGAGCCAGAAATCGCGGCTGAACGCGTGGAAACGGGTTAGAAACGAATCCCACACTTGATTGGAACTGAGCCGTCAGGAAGCAACTGAGCGATATTGCAGGCACTAGAAGGAACTGGCGCAAGCGGGGCATGTGAAGTATCTGTAGCACAATGGGCTGGGAACAAAGAGGCAATAATCTCTATTACTACCGCAAGGAGCGCCAAGGCTCGCGAGTGAAGTCTACCTATGTTGGCCGGGGCGAGATGGCTAACTTGATCTCACAGTTTCAAGAGAGTTCAAACGCAGTTGAGCGTATTGTTCGCTCAAACAAATTGAATGATTCAGAGAAGACAGAAGCGGCCATAGACTTGGCGAGCAACCTCATTCAGCTTGTCACTCAGTCAGCGTTGTTGACGGGAGGGTTTCATACCCATCACAGGCAGTGGAGGCGTAAACGGAATGCAAGACCTTGAGGGACCTATTACAGCCAAAGCCGAACGCGTGCGAGAACAGTTCCAAGTCTTACTAGACAAGACCAACAAAGAAAACCCGAACCCGAAAGATGTAAAGGCTCTCTCTGATCTCTTAAGCGATAACAGAAAGTTAGAACTTTGGCGCGATGTCGCGAGCGCGGGCTATCTCGCGGAGTTAATGATTATCGAGAATGCTCACGCAACACCTGCCCTTAAGGAGTGTTGGAAGCATAGGCTTCAGGTTATGAAGAAAGATCTGGGCAACGAGGGTGCTCCAATGCTAGAGCAGCTCTTAATACAACACGCAGCATTGTGTTGGCTCAGGCTTACCCTAGTCGAGTTGTCTTACACAAGTTCGATAAAGGGTTCGATAACGTTAACGCTTGGTTTGTATCTAGAGAAGCGGTTAATGATGGCGCAAAAGCGATTCACGAGGGCTTGTGAGACACTCGCACGAGTAAGAAAGTTATCTCGCAATACACCTGCACTCCAATTCAATATAGTTGCCGCAGGCCGGCAACAGGTAAACGTTTCCAAGTAAACGCCGTCTCGACTTCCTTAACCGTCACCGGCGAGTCGATCGGTCCAGATATTTATAGGTAAATGTTGAGAGGCAGTGGCTCCAACGAGTAAGCGGTTTTGATCGCTAGTGAGGTCACGCCGAGAAGGGGAAGCGGTGTTAAAGATTTGGAAGGTTTGTTTTCCTTCACAGCGGCTGGTACAAATCGTACGCGGCTTATGCGGCGTTTATCGACTCTCTCAACCTCGAAAATTCCGGCGTCATCCTCGACTCTTTCGCCCGCCTGCAATAAGTGGCCTGCCTTCGCCAGGAGAAACCCGGCGATCGTCGTATAGCTATCATCCTCATGCAATTCCAATCCAAGCCTTTGGTTGGCGTCTTTTACTGCTAGCATCCCCTCCAACACGTAAACTTCACCTTCTTTTTTGATCTGCGATCGCGTTTCTTCATCATACTCATCATTGATTTCACCCACGATCTCTTCAAGCAAATCTTCGAGCGTGAGTATGCCCTCCATACCGCCATGCTCGTCAATCACAAAACCGAAATGAATGCGCGATGCCTGCATCTGCTTTAGCGCGTCCCCGAGTGAAGCAGTCGCTGGGATGAATGCCGGTGGCCGAACAAGTTTCCTCAGATCGAATCCATCATTAGGTACCCTGCCCATGTCCAAGTCTTTTCTGAACAATAGCCCCACTATTTCATCAAGTTTCTCGCCGTAAACCGGAAGGCGGGAATAACCGGTCGAGAGGAATGCTGTCCGAGTATCCTCGAGCGTAGCTGTCACTGGGAGTGCTTCCACTTGAGTGCGGGGAACCATCGCCTCCCTCACCTCAGCATCTGAGAATTCAAAAACTCCATGAATCAGTTGCTGTTCCTGATCTTCGAGGTGACCGCTTTTTCGGGACACGTCTATTAGATGTCGCAATTCTTCTTCAGTGTAAACAGAGGCATGGTCTTGCGTGGGATGCAACCCGAACAGCCGCACCGTGCGCGTGCCTGCCCAATCAAGAAGCCGGATAGGCCACCGAAAGAGTTTGTAAAAGGCTTGCATTGGCCAAGAAATAGCCAACGCGACTTTTTCAGCTCTTTCCAACGCTAGCGTTTTTGGGGCAAGTTCGCCGAGCACAATATGAAGAAAGGTGATAATGCTAAAGGCAACGGCAAAGGAAATCGTGTGTAATGTGACTTCGGAGACGCGGCCCCTCAGGGGCGCCTCTAGTAAATGAGCAAAGACCGGCTCTCCAATCCATCCGAGCGCCAACGAGGCCATTGTGATGCCAAGTTGTGTTGCTGAAATGTACGCATTCAAATTATCAATCAAATCGAGCAGCCGTCGAGCACGCGTACTTCCGGATTCGGAAAGCGTCTGTATGCGTGAGCGGCGAACCCCTACAAGTGAGAATTCGGAGGCTACAAAAAAGCCATTAGCAAAAACCAGAAGAAAAACAATGACTATGTACAGAACTGTTAGCATTTCTACCCAATCATAGCCTTTAAACAACAAGAATTCAGAAGCGGGAGATGCAATAGGCCCTTTCTTTCCTCAATTTGGGTTTTGAGATGAGACTGGCCGGTTAATCTTCCAAAGCGCATAGCCCCACCAGACCGCATAGACGCGATAGATCAAGTAAGGTGCTAACAACCACGCGGCAAGCGTATCAAGCTGCAACAGACAGATAAGCAGCGCAACGTCCATTACTGGAAACAAACTACCCACAATAAAACTTTGGTGTAAGTTTCGAGTGCGAAAGATTATATAGTTGGTGAGGGCATTAACGATCATCATGAAAAAGACAAGCGCGAGGGCTGCGCTTCTAATCACCGAGCTTTCAAGCCTGAGAACGCGATAAATCACAAAGCCAAAGATCAAGTAGTACGCGCCACCAATGACTGACCAGGCCCAAAGCGGTGCAGAGAAGCGGGGAAATCGTAGAGTTCCGAAAAATGATTTAACGTTCTTCCCCGCGCACAATCCTTCTAGCGCGGCTGCGAAAGCGCAGACACCGATAGACGTTAAAATGGCGTACTCAGTCCTCATCGGTTCCCTTTACTGAACAGGCGGAGCCAGACGAAACCGATCAAACCGGACATTAATGAAGCGAGTAAGATCGATATTTTGGACGAGTTGATCGTTTCAACTTTTCCGGCGAAGGCAAGATTGGTAATGAAAATCGACATTGTGAATCCAATCCCTCCTAGCAATCCCGCGCCGAAGATGTGTCGCCAGTTCAAGTCAGGTGCCAACTTGCAGACTCCAATAGCGACCGCCGCAAAACTCACGAGAGTGATACCCAGAGGCTTGCCGACAACTAAGCCCGAAATAATCCCAATGCTATTGGCTGCGGTTAAATCCTGAATCCAACTTGCGGTAATGATGACCCCGGTATTTGCTAGCGCGAAAATCGGTAAGATTCCAAAAGTGACAGGCTTGTGCAAAAAATGTTCGAGTCGGTGTGAAGGCGATTTTTCGTCGTCCGCCTTGGCTGAAAACGGGATGGCAAACGCAAGCAAAACTCCGGCAATGGTTGCATGTACCCCCGACTTTAACATCAGAAACCACAACAACACTCCACCGATCAGATAGGGGACTAAAGCCATCACACGACAGAAACGATTCAGAATCACCAGGACAACAAATACAAGAAGCGCTCCGATTAGATATGCCAGCGACAGTTGGGCTGTATAGAAAAACGCGATGATTACGATAGCGCCTAAATCGTCTATCACAGCTAGAGCAGTTAAGAATACTTTTAGGGATGTCGGAATGCGGCTGCCTAATAGCGAGAGAACGCCTAAAGCAAACGCGATGTCAGTCGCCATTGGAATCCCAATGCCAGGTTGCGTAGGAGTTCTTCCATTAAAAGCATAGTGAATCAATGCCGGAAAACAGATACCGCCGATTGCGGCTACAACAGGAAGGAGGGCCTGCCTAAACTTCGAGAGTTCGCCGTTATATACTTCGCGTTCAAGTTCCAAGCCGATATGCAAAAAGAAAATTGCCATCAGCCCATCGTTGATCCAATGCTCGATGCTTAGTCCGCCAACTGACACATGCAAGAGATTTGTATAGGCCAGACCAATAATGGAATTGGCAAGCGCGACAGATACAGCGGTACATGCTAAGAGCAAAAGACCGCTTGATTTCTCTGAATCGAAGAATGCTTTGAAGGATTCTGTTAGTCGCGTCATATAGTGGACGCAGGAAGCGTCATTTTTAGCGCTTACCACTGCTCGCCGCAGCCATTGGCCATAACTGCGGCGAGCAGGGTTGCCACCTCACCTCGAAACTTGTGACAGCTCGAAGTGAGCGGTGCCAGTGAATCAACCTCCATGTCCCTGTGGGTGCGAATCGGGTGGTTTGATAGTGGTCCTTTCCCTGTGTTTCTCCCCACGCCGGCCCGCATAGATGACCAGCCAGAAAATCGCGCCGATGACAGCGATGGCAATTAGGATAAAAATAGCAGTGTTACTCATAAAATCTCCTCGTTTTGCCTGGATTATCCAAGCGTTGTATGTCCCCTGAATGGACGTGTTCCTCCGCACGCATTATTTATGTGCGCGGAGATTCACAAGCTTATTCTTAGCGATGTCTGTTTAGGCTAAACGAGGTGGAGCCCGGCCAGGAGGCTGTGACACCGATGCTGACGTAGAGAGAGAAATTTGGGTAATGAATTTAGTCGCCACCCTCGCGTCGTTTGGAGGCACGACGCCAGCTTTCAGCGTAGCGGCGAGGGGTTGAGGCTGTGGTTCCTTAACCATACGCTTTTGCGTATGGCCCATCATCGGAACGCGAAAGCTATCAGATTCAACAGGCGACGGGAGTCCTGAGGCGGTGTCGCATTGATTTTCTGGCGGGTTTTCTCCTAAGCGATCGGTTACGACAGGTAATGGGAGAAAACTTGGCCCCACATTGTTTGAAATACACAAAGTGCAGAGCGCGGTAATAACAAGTAGGGCACGCAGATCGAATCTCGATATGAGCAGTGATGTAGCCATCGAAGTGTGGTGAAATCTTACCAGAATCGAGATAATGGTTGAAGGGGCTCAAAATGCCTTAAACGCTCGGAGGCGTGCAGGGAATAAGAAAAACTCATAAACCTTGGCCCACGGGCCACAAGATATAGTGCTTTCCCACCGTTGCAACAAAGAAACAAAATTTGCACACGGTAACTTGTTATTCTACTAGATATGGTCTTTACATATTGGACGTTATCAGACGCCAACGCTCATCTTGTGCCGTGAGTGAAACTGCCCTGTGTTTCGAGAACCCGGGGTTTGTTATTGGACTGTTCCGGCGTGGCAAGTTCGGCATAAGGTATTACTTCGCCGGAGAGGATTAGATCGGGCGAGCCGGTAAAGTGCTCGTCGGCGTCCCGATCAAGGGCCGTAGCGATTGCCTTAATCTGCTCTTCTCCTGGCGGGGGAAACTCGTCAAGCGCTAGCTCAGATGGAATTAAACGAGGCTAGAGTCGAGGAACTCGACATAGAAACAGTACTGAACTTTGCCATCGAAGCAATTGGAGACGCTTGGCGCTTTTGGCTGGACGCTACCATCGACCAAAAGCAACGGTTCCAGCAGGTTTTGTTTCCCAAAGGCTTAGCTTTTGACGGGGAGAAATTTGGAACCGCTGAAACCTGTCTGGCTTTCAGTTACTTGCGGGACATTTCAAGTGGTGGTTCAAGTTTGGCGTCCCAAAGCATTCCGAGTTGGAACCAGATAATAACTTGGCTAAAGGAAATGGAAACTCTTCGGAATATCGCCGCTTAGGCCATTTCTGAATCGGATCTGCCCATTATTTCGCTCAACGCGGTCCCATTTGTGATTGGAACTGGTGGAGTTGAGAGTTGCGCCCTTCTTTTGCGATGTTTTCAGCTTCCCGTGACTTGCTGTTATCTGCACTTAATACGCGAGCTGCAATCGTCGTATCTCCGCAGTGGTATTATCTCTTCTCCTCGCTAGAAGAAACAACACCGCGACCAGTACGAGCAGTCCCAGCACACCGCCGGGCCAAAAAAACCACCCACCACCATCGCTGGAGTAACCTCCTACGATGCAGGACGTTTGCGTCAACAAGAGCAATACCCCAAGGATACAGATTGGTTTCATACCTTAGCCTCTGGCCGTGACCTGTATTAGTCTCAGTCACTAATCATATGTTCAGTGTTAAAGCAGGGGTGTGCCATAGTCCAAGCGAGTAGCTTGGTTGACGTCATAACGCACGCTACACTTCTGGAAGGTTGGTAGTTAAGCGGGCAAAACACAAATGCGAACAATGAAGCTGATTCGCAAGCTGGCAGTAGCTGGGGCCTTTCTGTTCTGTGCGCTTGAGGTTCAGCATGCTCAAGCACGCGAGCCTTCGACACCAGAGGAACGCAGGAAAGTAATCCACCTCACCCGGTCGCTTGAGCGGGACCCTTTGAATCAGAGTGCCGCAGCGAATCGACAGTGGTTGCGACAATGGATCGCCGAGGTCCCGGATATCAGGTTCAACGTCTGCGACGACCTGCTGGGCCATGGTCTGACCGACAACTACCCTTATTCACGCGAGGTCAATCTGCAGGTGCTGTTCTCAGGGGCAGCGTTCACGCTCGAGCATCAGGATGAGGCCGGAGACGACATTGCCGTGTATAGCGCAGGCGTCGAAGGGGCCTTGCGAGTGTACGACGTATTGGTGAGATCGAAGCCTGACGCGAAGTTAGCTTTCCTTGATGATCTAGTCGCGATGCGGGACCAGGGCCAGCTTGCTGATTACGTCGCCAAGCAGGCCAAAGAGAAGTGCAAGAGCTCAAACATACTCTTGATCGCCGCGCCAGCGGGTGCGGCTGTAGGATTCGTGCTGGCTTTGCTCATTGCGGGGTGGTTTGGCAAACGCCGGGCCGATGATGTCACGGCGCCAGAGCGACTTACACTCAGAAAGGTCAGCAGAAGAATTGCTACCAATTCTCAAGTGATCGTACTCATCTGTGTAGCGTACTACGTGACCGTCGCAATAGCCCTTCACTTCCTCGAACCCGAATACGACCCGCGATTCAGATTCATGAGTGAGTATGCATGGGGAGCTTACGGGTGGCTTATGACCACAACATTTTTTGTGCTGGGTCTGGCGATTGTGACTGTCGCAGTTGGATTACGAGAAGTTTATCAATCGTCGCTAAGCGCACGCATTGGATTTGGCTTGCTGCTAGTTGGTGCGCTGGGTGTATGTTTGGCGGGAGTGTTCAGGGAATTCATACCTCACGCCGCCGCTGGTGCCGTAGGTCTTCCAAGTGTTCTCATGGCGACGTTGCTTTTGTCTTGGAGCTTTCGACGGGCTTCAGGGTGGCAGCCGATTCACCGAGTAACGTTCTTGATTGCGCTTGGAATGCTTGTCGCATTCCTATCTATTATCGTCAATGTCGGAATGCCAGGATTGCAGCAGCGAGCTTTCCTCGGTCTTTTGTTGTTATGGCTTTCGTTGGTGGTCCATCGATTGGTTCGAGTAACAGCTGGCGCTACCTGAGAGCTCGCTTCAGGCTTTGCAAGGCTTAGACTAGCAAGAGAGAATTCAGTCAGCTCTGGAGACGATGGCGTCTAGCGACTTAGTTTGTTGCTGATGTTGGCGTCCCGTACGGGAGTCGAACCCGTGTCGCCGCCGTGAAAGGGCGGTGTCCTAGGCCACTAGACGAACGGGACGCAATAGGCCTTGGTGTTTGAGCGATTGGCTTAACTTACAGTACAGGTTTGAAAAGTGTCAAAC
>DASSCG010000173.1:0-12953 GCA_035697925.1 Pyrinomonadaceae bacterium | reverse complement strand
AACTATGACAACTCCGATAAAAATCTCCAGGATCAGAATGAATTTTCCTTGAGTTATGAGGTAGGTTTTGCAGGTCTCGTAGATAAGCTCTGAAATCTCGCGCATGGCCCGGTGGACAGGAAGTCTTTTTAAGTTCATGTACATTGCCAGACCAAACAACAGTCCGAGCATACAGACCACGATACCGGCAAGCAGCAGGTTGTGACCATTGATACCACCAAAGAACGTCACACTGGAGAGGTCAGGTAGTATGAGATTGGCCTCGCCGCCTCCATGCGATTGCGCAAAGGCGGAAGACGCGCCGAAACTCGCGAACGCCAAAGTCACGAGCAGGGCGACCAGCGACCGCCCGACGCGCGACGCGGATAACAAAGAATTAGATAAGTTGTTATTCATGATGTTTCGAGAAGCTGCACAAAGCCAATTTGCCGATGCTTGAGACAGCATAGTTCCAGCCGGAACAAATTCCTTTCTGATCTTTTGATAACGGCGAGTTTAAAAATTTAAACAGGCCACTGGGCACAGTTTTCACTGCATGTGAGCCGTCGGAAGCCCCGTCGCCTCACCTGTGCCGAGCAACCCTTCCTGCGGAAACTGGGTATTATGCTGATTAGCGGCCAAACTGTCCAGAAGAGGGCTAAGTCGGTAGTGTCCTAACCGCTAATCCCGGTAGCCCTGAGAGTCCAGTTTGGGTAATTAAAGAGGGCCCAAAACCCGCTAAGCATCGGGGTGAGGCATCAATAAAATGTCCACGAAATCACACGAAATTCAACGAATCCATAAGAACAAGATTCGTGCGGTTTCGTGTGTTTTTCGTGGATCCTTTTTCTACTTCCGCGAATGACAGGTCTACTTAGTCGACTACCCACGTGTCGCCACTGTTAATCAGCTTGTCGAGACTCCCGGGGCCGCTCTTAGTAACGGCGGCATCGATCTGGTTAGCCATCATGTCTTCATAAGTGGCGCGCTCGATCGCACGGAAGATTCCTACGGGCTGTGGGAAATCAGGCTGCTCCATTCGAGCAAGCATGAATGCAACTGATGGATCTTGGAGATAGATGTCATGAACCAATAGATCCGCTTCAGTTATTCCATTCTCACCAATCGTTACCACTTCCGGATGCGCTCCCTTCATCCGAATTCCCTTGTTTCGATCTTTCCCAAAAATCATTGGTTGCCCGTGTTCCAGATACAGAACGCGATCCGACCTCACACTGCGCTCAGCAAACTGATCGAAGGCGTGATCATTAAAGATGTTGCAATTCTGATAGACCTCGATGAATGAGATGCCTTTATGCTTGGCGGCAGCTTCAACTACTGAGCCGAGGTGTTTGACATCAATATCAATCGAACGGGCTACAAACGTCGACTCGCTGGCAATGGCAAGTGACAAGGGATTGATCGGATAGTCGATGGTACCTACTGGCGTGGACTTCGTCTTCTTGCCAAACTCTGAGGTCGGGCTGTACTGACCTTTGGTTAGTCCGTAGATCCGGTTATTAAAGAGAATGTAGTTAATATCAAGATTTCGGCGGATAGCGTGCATGAAATGATTTCCACCAATCGACAGGGCATCGCCGTCGCCAGTAATCACCCAAACGCTGAGATCCGGATTGCCGCACTTGATGCCGGTCGCTACCGCCGGCGCACGTCCATGAATGCTGTGAAAGCCGTAGGTATTCATGTAATAGGGAAAACGCGAAGAACACCCGATACCGGACACGAAAACAATTTTCTCGCGCGGAATCCCCAATTCGGGCATAACCTTTTGTACGTTGTTAAGGATGGCGTAATCGCCGCAACCCGGACACCAACGCACTTCCTGATCGGAAATAAAATCTGCTTTCTTAAGTTGTCCTGGCGGCGGGGCTATCTTGCCTGAGACCGCGGACCCAACTTCACTGTCAGCAGAAATCGCCTGCTCAACAATTGGCTTATTCCCATTTCCGTTGCCACCATGACCATTTCCAGTTGTGCTCATTTTACAAATACTCCTCGACCTTCCTGACAATCTCCCGAATCTGGAAGGGCCGTCCCTTAACCTTTGAGAACGCCACCGCATCGACCAAATACTTAGCTCGCAGCATGGTCGCTAACTGACCCAGGTTCATCTCCGGCACAATCACCGTCTCAAATCCTCTCAGCACCTCGCCAAGATTTTTGGGAAAGGGATTAAGGTAACGAAGATGTGCTGACGAAACACTTTTTCCTTCGCCTTGCAACTTCTCTACCGCCGAACTGATTGACCCATACGTCGAGCCCCAGCCAAGCACAAGTACTTTTCCATTTGGTTCGCCAAAGACTTCAACCAGGGGAACGTCATTGGCTGCGCGATCGATCTTTTCCTGGCGCAGCTTAACCATCAGGTGGTGGTTTTCCGGATCGTAATTTACGTTACCGGTAATGTGCTGCTTCTCGATGCCGCCGATCCTATGTTCGAGACCCGGCGTTCCCGGAATGGCATAGGGTCGAGCCAAAGTCTCAGGGTCGCGCGCGTACGGCATGAAAGTGGCCGGGTCACTGGCAAAATTGACTTCGATCTTCGGCAGGTCAGCAATCTCGGGAATGGCCCAGGGCTCGGCGCCATTGGCCAAATAACCATCAGACAAGTAGAAGACCGGGCTCATATATTTGAACGCGAGCCGTACTGCTTCGATCGCCATGTGGAAGCAATCGGCCGGAGTAGAGGGCGCAACCACGATCGCAGGACACTCACCATTTCTTCCCCAGACGGCCTGAAACAGATCTGCCTGCTCAGTTTTGGTGGGCAAGCCGGTCGATGGTCCACCGCGTTGCACATTGATGATTACGAGTGGAAGTTCGGTCATAACCGCCAGACCGATTGCTTCCTGCTTGAGGGCCACGCCTGGTCCTGAGGTTCCAGTTAATCCAATTTGGCCTACAAAGCTGGCTCCGATGGCGGCACAAACGGCAGCAATTTCATCCTCGGCCTGAAAGGTCTTCACTCCAAAACTCTTGTGCCGCGCCAGCTCATGCAAAATATCTGACGCTGGAGTGATGGGGTAAGAGCCGTAGAACAACGGACGGCCCGCGAGCTGCGACGCGGCGACGAATCCGATTGCTGTTGCTTCGTTCCCGGTAATCTTTCGATATTTGCCGGGGGCAATCTTGGCTTTCTTAATAGTGAAGTGTGTGGTGAAAACTTCAGTGGTGTCGGCAAAGTTGTAACCGGTTTTCAGCGCTATCTCGTTTGCCTTCGCTAACTCCGGATTTTTCCCGAACTTTGCTCGAATCCAATTGAGCGTGTTGTCCATCGGCCGATCGTAAAGCCAGTAGAGTACGCCCAGCGCGAAGAAGTTCTTGCAGCGATCTATCTCTTTACGTGAGAGCTCGACATTGCCTTTGAGGGCATTCATGTTGAGCGTAGTAATCGGCAATTTGTGCACGCGATAGCCGGCAAGAGTGGAGTCCTCGAGAGGGTTGGTCGCGTAATTCGCGTATTTCAGGTTTTCTTTAGAGAAGCCGTCAGTATTGACGATAATCGTGCCGCCGTCTTCGAGATCAGCGAGATTTACTTTTAGCGCAGCGGGATTCATAGCTACTAGAACGCTGGGCTGATCGCCCGGCGTCTTAATATCCTGACTAGAGAAGTTCAGCTGAAAGCCGCTCACTCCCGGCAAGCTTCCTGCAGGCGCGCGAATCTCCGCGGGAAAATCCGGCAGAGTCGAGATGTCGTTGCCAACTACAGCTGAAGTGTTCGTGAATTGAGTTCCCGTTAATTGCATGCCGTCGCCGGAGTCTCCAGCGAAGCGGATCGTGACAGCTTCTACTTCCTGAAGGTTCTTTTCGATCTGTTCAGCGGGTGTATCGATGACAGTGCTCATAGGTTAGTTATTAGACCTCTCTAAGAATCAAGTCGATTGCCGATTTCCAATTGCCAATTGCCGATTGAAACGACGCCCATCGAAAATTGGCAATCGGCAATTGGAAATCGGCATTGTTTATCCCCCGTGCTCGCTATCCATTACCTGATCAGGGTTTGGTGGCAAGTTCATCGTCTCTTTTGGATAGCTCTCAGCTAAATAAGAGATCACATCAAAAACGGAGATCGAGCCTGCCAGCTGACCATTCTTAACCAAGGGAATATTCCGATAGCTTTTATCCCTCATCATAGTGACAGCATCACCAATCGTCGCGTCAGGCGAGAGCGTAGCGACTACGGGTGACATCCATTTGCTGACTGGGTCACTCATGTCTACTGGCTCACCGACAATCTTCGTCAACACGTCGCGCTCAGTGAAAATGCCTACTACTTCTCCCCGTTCACAAACGATGGCGCAACCGCCCTCGTCCTGTTTCATGACTTCGATGGCCTTGGAAAGCGGATCTGCAGGTTCGAGACAAACGTAGTCGTCAGTTTCCATCAAGCTCACTTTGTCACGCCGTGCGTGCTGGGACGCCGCGGTCTTGGCAAGAACCACCTTTGGTATTTCGTCTGCGGCCGATTGTCTAGCTGACATTAACGGATGCTCCGTTTGGTTGGGAGTTAGTCTGGCGGAAACGCTGACCGATTGTACCACATGAGAACGGCCAGGTCTGAAAGGCTAAACACCTTCGAGTTGTCCTAATTTGATTATGTGTTGCTGCAAGCACACGATCCACAAAACCACATGAACTGGCGCGAAGCGTTTATTGGTATTTCGTGATGTTCGGCGGATTGCACTGCTGCCGACGCGAAATCTTGGGAACCACAACGGACCCTAACCGCGCGCTGCGAAAAGAGCTTTCAGTTCCTTATCATAAGGCGACATTTCGACTAGCTTTTCAATAATAACTGGCAGCAACTGCAGAGTCTTGTCAATCTGATCTTCGGTGTTATAGCGCCCGAGCGAAAACCTGATTGATCCCTGCGCCACGGTGTATGGAATATTCATCGCTTTGAGAGTCGGAGAAGACTCACGAGTTGTCGAATGACAAGCCGAACCAGTGGATACTAGTATGCCGGCCTGATTCAGATGTACTAGGACATTCTCACCTTCGACATACTCGAACGAAATATTCGCCGTGTTTGGCAAGCGCTTCGCCCGATCTGGAGTTCCGTTCAAACGCGCGTTGGGGATGCTGCTTAGAATTCCATCTTCCAATTTGTCTCGTAACCGCCGGATTCTTTCGTGATTGTCATTGGTTCGGGCCAATTCGCAAGCCGTGCCCAGCCCCACAATATTCGGCACCGCGGACGTTCCCCCGCGTCGCCCCCTCTCCTGGCTTCCTCCAATAATGAACGGCGCAAGGTCCACGCCGTTTTTGATATAGAGAGCGCCAACGCCCTGTGGCGCGTGGAGTTTGTGACCTGAAAGCGCAAAAAGATCTACTTCGAGATCCTTCAAGACAATCGGGATTTTGCCGACAGCCTGTACGCCATCAACATGAAACACCGCTTTCGAATTTTCCTTAACGATGCGACCAATCTCAGCAATGGGAAAAAGAACACCGGTTTCGTTATTCGCGAGCATCACCGAAACCAGCGCAGTGTCTGGGCGCAATGCCTTTCGGAGATTATCGAGATCCATTTCTCCGTAGCCATCCACGTCTAGCCAGGTAACTTCATAACCTTGTTTCTCGAGTCGCGAGCAGAGATTCCTGACTGCTTCGTGTTCGACGAGTGTGGTGACGACGTGTTTTTTTTCGGGGTTCGCTTCCAGCACGCCTCGAATTGCCCAGTTGTCAGATTCAGAGCCACACGAGGTAAATCCGATTTCGTCGGCGTCAGCTGCCAATAATAATTCGGCCACTTGTACACGAGCGTTCTCTACTGCCGACTTCATTTTCCTTCCCAGAGAGTGGGCGGACGATGGATTCCCGTATAACTCTGACAGGTACGGCTGCATCGCAGCGAGCACTTCGGGCGCGATTCGAGTGGTTGCGTTGTTGTCTAGATAGATGGTTTCCATTTCCTCAAATTCTACTTCTCATACTCGTAGCTGTTCCTACCATTCACCACGCACACTTCCCAGAATATCTTCAATTAGTGGGTAACAAGATCGGCAACCGCCACCGGCGTTACAAGCTTTCGTGACCTCGGGAATTGAACGCAGGTCGCTGGCCCTAATCGCGTTTTCGATGGTTCGTTCAGAAACGCCGAAGCAAGTGCAAATCAGTGCTTCCTCACCTTCCCAATGCTCGCGCACAGAGTCGCTGTATTGCTCGACAGCGGCTATTAAAGCTTCGCATGCGAGAGCGGCGCAATCATAGCGATCGACCGGCCAGTTACCCAAAGGCTCGATTACAGACTGTAGTGGGGATAAGCCGAGGACCGCTGCCTCAGCCGTGGTCTTGCCCTTAACCTGCTCAGTCAGAAACGAATTAGCTGCGACCAGAAAACTACAGCCAGCCGATTTGAACTTTGCATTGGTAATTCGTCTCGAGTCGTCATCAACACTTAGCGAGACCGTCACGGTTGCACCGCATCTTAGAGAACCGGTCTTGGCGACTGCCGCATTCCCATCGGCGATGCAACCCACATTTTTAGGGTTGAAGAAATGGTCGTGTGTGAGAACGGAGTCCATATTTGAAGAATATTAGCTTATGTCTCAAAAGTTCGCGGAGCACTCTAGCGCTTACTTAGAGTGTTTAAACCATACGGATCACGGAAATAACACCAATCTTTTAGTGTCATTTCGTGCGATTTCGTGGATCGTTGTTGTCCGACAAGCTTTAGTTTGTCGGTGCACCACGACAAGCTAAAGCTTATCGGACACTAAAATCCACTGAAGTCGACATTCGGGACTCACTGCGGCATAATTCACTTTCACCAAGTTACTTAAAATCCATGTCACAACTAACCGAACAACTCATACTAGATGCCTTGCGACAGATCCAAGACCCCGATCTGCACAAAGACATTGTCACCCTGGGATTCATTAAAGATCTCAAGATCGATGGCGGCAACGTTTCGTTTCGCATTGTTCTGACAACACCAGCATGCCCTGTGAAGGAAGAGATGGAAGGCGCTGCCAAGGAACTCGTGAGCGCACTGCCGGGCGTACAGTCAGTCAGCGTCAAGATGGATGCTGAAGTACCCAAAGGTCGAGGGATTGGAGAAAAGGTAACGGTACCTGGAGTTCGAAATATTATTGCGGTTTCTTCGGGAAAGGGTGGAGTCGGGAAATCGACTGTCGCCGTAAACGTTGCTGTATCACTGGCACTCGATGGAGCGCGAGTCGGTCTAATGGATGCCGATGTCTATGGACCAAACGTTCCGATTATGTTGGGTGCGAGCGAGGCGCGTCCGGAAGTTGACGTTAACAAACTCATTCCCATTGAAGCATTCGGCGTTCGCATAATGTCGATGGCTTTCCTGCAGCCGGGCGATAAGCCGATGATAGTTCGCGGACCCATCCTGCACGGTTTGGTGAAACAATTTCTGTCCGACGTGAAATGGGGAGAGTTGGATTATCTGATCGTTGACATGCCTCCTGGCACCGGCGACGTTCAGTTGTCGCTCGCCCAATTGGTTCCAGTCCAGGGAGCTGTTTTGGTGACGACCCCTCAGGACGTAGCTATCGCGGATGTGCGTAGAGCCTTAAGGATGTTCGAGACCGTAGCCGTACCGGTTCTGGGTGTGGTGGAAAACATGAGTTACTTCATCGCGCCTGACACGGGCAACCGTTATGACATCTTTGGTGAAGGTGGTGGCGAGAAACTAGCTGCAATGTACGGAGTGCCTTTCCTCGGCTCGATCCCGTTGGGAATTGGTGTACGCGAGGGCGGCGATAAGGGCGTCCCGATCGTCGTCAGCCAACCGGAATCGCCACAAGCGCTAGCCTTCAGGCGCGTGGCTGAAGAAGTTGCGCGACAGGTCTCAATCGAAGCAATGAAGCCTGAACTTGTCGTTTTAGGGAAAGGTCAGTAAGATGATTTCGGCAATTTTGCTTGCCGATATTCGATTTAAGGGCCCGAATGGCTCGTGAAAAAAATCGACGTTTTGAACAATTTGAACTGATTTGAGGAGATTTTAAGAGATGTCTACACAAGCGCCCACCAGCACACCGGCGACAACACCTGCCGCCCCTACGATTACATTGAACGTTACTGAGCCGGCCGCTGCCGAGATTAAAAAGTTTATGGCTAGTGAAGAAGGCTTACCCGAAACGTCCGGGCTACGCGTCCGCGTCGTACCGGGAGGATGCTCGGGTTTTCAATACAGTCTTAATATTGAAGAGGAATCCCGCCAGGGCGACTTTGTGCTTAACGAAAAGGGCGTTCGGTTGTTCGTCGACATGTTCAGCGCTCAGTATTTGAATGGTGTGCAGATCGACTATGTGAGCGGCGTCATGGGTTCCGGCTTCACATTCACCAATCCAAATGCAACCGGCAGTTGTGGCTGCGGGACTTCCTTTACTGCTTAAAGTAAACGGCGCGGTGCGAAATTAAGAAGGCTGGGTGCTCTGATATGCGCCCAGCCTTATTTTTTACAGGCTAGAATCTTGATTTCGAAATGAATCTCGTCCAAGTACAAACTCCTGAAGACGTCGAGTCCGCGCGCGAGTTGTTCACAGAGTATTCCGCGTGGCTCGGAATAAATCTCTGCTTTCAGAATTTTGAAAAGGAAGTAGCAGAACTGCCTGGTGATTACGTTCCGCCAGCTGGCCGATTGTTTCTGGCAATTGAAGGCGATCAGGTCGCCGGTTGTGTCGCGTTGCGGAGACTAGGCAACGATGGTTTATGCGAGATGAAACGACTCTACGTGCGTCCTGAATTTCGCGGGAGAGGGCTGGGACGCGAACTAACCAGGGCGGTGATTAACGCCGCGCATGAAGTTGGTTATGATCGGATGCGACTTGATACCCTACCCGGGAAGATGGACCGCGCCATTGCTATGTATCGGTCCCTGGGCTTTCAAGAGATCGACGCCTACTATGACAATCCAGTTGCCGGCGCGACATTCATGGAACTGTCACTTGAAAAATCTCCTGTCCGATAAAACTTTAGTTTGTCGCACGTTACGACTAGCTCAAGGGAACGACTGAATAAGTAACCTGCGAAGCAGGTGATAGCATAAAGCCTGGGGCGTAAGCCCCAGGAAAAGACGGCCAAAGTTTGCGAGCCCGTGAAAACGGGCGACAGCCGCTTGGGCCTTCGCGCGCAGTTTTAAGCAATGCGCTTTCGCCCGCTATCGCGGGCTTGAGAAACTACTTAATCCCAACCTGGGGCTCACGCCCCAGGCTTTATGCTTCCACCCGCTTCGCGGGTTGCCAATTTCCACTTGATCACAGCTTCCTTGAGTTTCGTCGAGAGGCAACGACAAGCTAAAGCATGTCGCACATCAAACTTACCTACTACCAAAAGTTCTACTCACTTGCTGAACTCCTGCAGTTGTGCCAAATTTTAGGCGCAATCAAATCAAATATCCTGGAGTCATAACTGATGCCGAAGATCGAAGCTGAGACTGCAAATGGAACGGTGGCTTTCGAAGCGCCCAAGGGTATGAAACTGGTGCTGGCGATTGAAGACGCCGGCATAGACATCCTTCACCGCTGTGGAGGCAATGCCCGCTGCACTACTTGTCGGGTCGAGGTACATGCGGGAGATCCTGGGGAGATGGGCGAGCTTGAACGTAACCGGCTCGCAATTGAATCAGATCTCGCTGACAACGTGCGCCTATCCTGCCAGATTCGGATAAACGACGATCTAAAAGTTCGGGTAATCAATCAGGCTAGCGTGAGAGGAATGGATCCCGGCCCGAGGCCGCTGGACGAGTAAACTCATTGGGGTGTCGGTCTTGAAGTTTTTGTTTCGATGGTGAGCGAACGATCCACGAAGTTACACGAAGCGTCACGAGGCAGGGGCCTTTTCGTGAGTCTCGTGTCCCCAACCAGCGCACACTGTGCCAGTACTAATATTTCGACCTGATTGCGTCTCAAGAGTATCTGGGTGTAATCTGCGCGGGTAATTCCAACAACTTAAAATGAATCGGGCAGAGCTGCCGTCTGTCCCACTTCACACCTCGGAGGGCCTATGCTAATCGAGTCAACTGTTAATCTCCCCATCAGTCTGGCTATGTTTCAAGATATCTTCCATGCCCCTAACAGTGAGGCATTCCTGAGAATTTTTCTTCGCTGGGCTCACTTCGTCGCCGGCATCACTTGGATCGGTTTGCTTTATTTCTTTAACCTCATAAATGTCCCATTCCAGAAAGCTCTCGATCCTGACACCAAGAAAAAGGTTAATCCTGATCTTCTGTCGCGGGCTCTTTGGTACTTCCGTTGGGGTGCTGTGGTAACGGTGCTGGTGGGACTCGCTTACTTCGCGATGTATACCTTAAAGGGTGATGTTAACAACGCGAATACGATTGGCGGCGGCAACGTCAGCCTCGCTTGGGTCTTAATCGCCTGGCTAACTTATCCGATCGTATTGTTCGTTGTGGAGTTCCTGATCATCAAGAAAGTGGCGGCGTTAACTAAGGATGGGCGGCTGTTTGCGGTTGTGATGCTAGTTCTGGTAGCGATAATTACCTGGGGCCTGGTCAAGTTCTTCGTCGGAATGCTGACCGTGGGTGGCGAGAGCTGGGCCAGCAACAAGACTATTTCGATTGGCGTTGGTGGTGCCTATGGGATCGTCATGATGCTAAACGTCTGGGGCATCATCTGGCCCAACAATAAGCGGATTATCGCGGCTACTGCGGGCACCGGACCCGCAGCACCTCCGGAACTTGCCCGGCAGGCTTTCCTCGCTTCAAGAACAAACGCCTGGTTGTCACTCCCGCTGCTTCTGTTCATGGGCACATCACACGGTGACTGGGTGATCTTCGGGAAGAATTAGGGGAAGAGGAAGCTGGAAAAGAGACAGCAGTTAGCGGAGGCAGAAGCAAGGCATTTCCTTAACTTCTGCCGGCTGCTTCTGCTGGCTGCTCCTGCCGTCTGCCTCCTGTTTCTCGTCACACTAAAGCCGCAACCTCTCAACTGATTCGCCACACTCAAGCGCAATAGTTCTGGCATTCAATCCCAGAGTGTTTTGTTCGGGCTGAGGCCCCTTTATCGGCATTATGGAGGTGCTAAATGAGTTCAGAGTCTTACAAACCCAGACAGTTTAATCTCAGCGGCCTGAAAGGCATTTCCGATGAAACTTTGGAACTGCATTTCAAACTTTACGAAGGCTACGTCAAAGAGACCAACAAACTGACGGAAAAAATCTGGCAGTTTATTCAAGATGGAAAGGTCGATCAGGAAGAGATGCCCGCTTATTCCGAGCTGACGCGTCGCCTCGGATTCGAATACAACGGGATGGTCCTGCATGAGTATTACTTCGAGAATCTAAAGAAGGGCATGGGGACTGGCGAACCTGATCGTTCATCAAAATTCCGGAAAGCAGCCGAATCTAGTTTCGGAAGCTACGAGATCTGGAAGACAGATTTTGAAGGGATCGGAAAAATGCGCGGCGTGGGTTGGGCCATTTGCTATGAGAACCCTGCCAACAATCGACTTTCAAATCACTGGATCTCATTGCATGAAACAGGCAATGTCGCTGGCTTTACCCCGATACTAGTGATGGATGTTTGGGAACACGCCTATCTGCTCGACTTTAAGACGGAACGACCCAAGTATATCGAAGCGTTTTTCTCGAACATTGATTGGGATGCGGTCGAGAGTCGTATCACGCAAGCTGGCGCTTCCCGAAAAACGGCTGCGACGCGCTAATCGAGCAGGAGTTTTAAGAGTCCGCGCGTAGAAGCTATTCCCAAACTGATCCCGATATGGCGGTGATCCTCGATCCCGCTGTCGAGCAGTGAAGAGGGGCTATGGGCAGCAGACAATTGTTCCTGACGTAGTTGTCTCCGCTCCTCCTCAATTTGCGCTTTTTCTTTTGCGCGGGCGGCCTCAAGACCGCCCGCGCGAATGAACTCTACGATGCGGCTTAACTCATCGCGGTCAAACCAAGTTCCGTGGCCCTTGCAAATATCTAAAATCACTCCAGAGCAACGAGCAAAATTGATGCGGTTCATCAGTTGTCCACATTCCGGGCACGGTGAATAATGGATTTTACCGTTGTCGCTGACCTCACCCCTCGGGACAGGTGACGCGGCACCAAGAACGGCTGCTTGTTGCTCCCGGTCCGCGCAGATCCTCTCAAACGACGGAACATCCACCCATAGTCCAAAACACTGATCGCATTCCCGAACCGTAGTTGAACCGATTGATACGGCTGGCATTTCTTTACGGCAGCGTGGACAGTTTCGCTTTGGTAACTCTGCTGTCTGTCGCAAGGCAGCTGGAGCGCCGCAGCGAGGGCAATGCTTACTACCCAGGAACATCATCCCAAAGCACGACGCACATGCAATCGTGGCGAGGCGTGCCTCACAGTATTTGCAGTTTGGCTCATTCGTTGATGTGGCGGCACCGCACATCGGGCAGTTAAGTGTTTCGGCATTCATAGTTGGATATTTCCAGGATAGATGGTTGCGGAGTGTTGGACGTCAAACTTTATCGACAACGCGAAGGTTCTAACCCAGGATCAAAATGAACCAGTAGCTCAATCGACGTCAAGCTGGACTCTGAGATAGTGCTTGTGCGATTCTTCCGCCGAACTTCAGTTGCGTTAAATTAATCAACAATTCGGCTTCGCCGGATATCTCCGCGTCCACAGCCAGAGCCCTAAGATGAGCAGTGTGTTGGATGAGGTCCTTGAGGGGTATGAGCCAGCGCCTGAGCTTGTCTCCCTGATGGCAGGATCTAAAACAGCCGCCGTGCTTGCTTTGGATATCGGAACCTCTGGAGTGCGTGCCTCGCTGTTCGATGAAAGCGGCTTGGAGCTGGATGGTGAGACGATCCGCACGCGACACACTTTCTCTCGAATTGGCGATCTCGCTGTAACTGATGCCGACGCAATTTTTGACCTGGTGACTGAAACAATAGACACCTTGTTCAGTCGTCCTTATCACGCCGCCTCACAAATTCAATTGATTGCCATCTCCTGCTTCTGGCATAGCCTGATGG
>DASSCG010000172.1:0-4103 GCA_035697925.1 Pyrinomonadaceae bacterium | reverse complement strand
CCGTCGTGAATCGTAGCTTAAACATGTTCACTCTAATTGGATTGGGGGTGGCCGTTGCATACGTCTATAGCTTTATAGCCCTGGTTTATCCGGACCTCTTTCCACATTCTTTCCGAGGGCACGGTGGCACAGTTCCCGTCTACTTTGAGGCAGCTGCAGTAATTACGACGCTGGTATTGCTGGGACAAGTTTTAGAACTTAAAGCCCGTAATCAAACCAGCTCGGCCATCAAAGCTCTACTAGGCCTGGCTCCAAAAACTGCGAGACGAATATCTGCCGACAGGACAGAAGAGGATGTACCGCTGGATCAGATACAAACAGGGGATTTACTCCGAGTGCGCCCTGGCGAAAAAATCCCCGTGGACGGAGTTGTGGTTGAGGGCAGCAGCACGGTCGACGAATCAATGGTTACAGGGGAGTCGATGCCGATTGCAAAACGTGCGGGCGAGTCGGTTATCGGCGCCACGATAAACGGAACCGGAACCCTGATCATGAAAGCCGAACGCGTTGGTTCGGAAACGTTGTTGTCTCAAATAGTCCAAATGGTTTCAGAGGCACAGCGAAGTCGCGCCCCGATTCAGAGGCTTGCTGACCGGGTGTCTGCTTATTTTGTGCCCTCCGTAATCTTGATCGCGATTCTCACATTCATCGTATGGGCCACTTGGGGACCCGAGCCCCAAATGGCATTCGGACTTATTAATTCCGTTGCCGTTCTAATCATTGCGTGTCCTTGCGCTCTAGGCTTGGCAACACCCATGTCGATCATGGTCGCTACTGGCAAAGGCGCCCAGATGGGAGTGCTATTTAAAAATGCCGAAGCTATTGAGGTCCTTCGGGAGATTGACACTCTGGTGATTGATAAGACGGGCACGCTGACTGAGGGCAAGCCAAAACTAGTCACACTGAAAACTGTGCCGGGCTGGAATGAGATAGATCTGATTCGCCTCGCGGCGAGTGTGGAACGCAGCAGCGAACACCCTTTGGCTGCAGCTATCGTCGCAGGCGCTCAGGAGCTCGGTGTCCATCTTGATGACGCGGATTCATTTGAGTCGATAACGGGCAAGGGAGTTACGGGCCGAGTTGATGGGCATAGGATTACCCTGGGAAATAAAAGCCTACTTGAAGATCTGGACGTCGATCCGGGTGCACTCGTCACCAAGGCTGAAGAACTACGCAGCGAGGGTCAGACTGTTTTGTTCGTAGCGGTTGATGGAAAAGCGGCTGGTTTATTAGGCGTGGCAGATCCAATAAAGACAACAACCGTTGAGGCCGTCAAGACTCTTAAGGAACAAGGGATCAAGATTGTAATGCTTACTGGCGATAGTCGTACTACCGCTAAGGCAGTGGCTGGCAAGCTTAGTATCGACGACGTGGTGGCTGAGGTTTTGCCAAGTCAGAAGGCAGAAGTGGTCAAGCGTTATCAGGCGGACGGTAGGAAAGTCGCAATGGCTGGGGATGGCATTAACGATGCTCCGGCACTGGCCCAGGCGGATGTCGGAATCGCAATGGGAACGGGCACAGACATAGCTATGGAGAGCGCGAGCATAACTCTTGTCAAAGGCGACTTAAGAGGCATCCTGCGCGCTATTCTGCTGAGTCGTGCCACAATGAAGAACATAAAACAAAACCTGTTCTTCGCCTTTATCTACAATTCGCTCGGCGTACCTCTAGCGGCTGGTGTGCTGTATCCGTTCTTCGGTATCCTGCTAAGCCCTATGATCGCTGCGGCCGCTATGAGTTTTAGCTCGGTGTCGGTTATTGGAAATGCGCTACGCCTTCGCACTGCAGAACTTTAGATGGATAACTTTTGGAGACCTTGAATTATGAAAATGAAATTCTTGATGTTGGTTTTGGTTGTGCTCGCGGTTGGAGCGGCAGCTGTCGTGGTCATGAAGCCGGGCGGCGGCGCTGCAGTTACTTCTCGAGAGCAACCCGTTCCTGCAGCCGGAGCACACGATGCCACCGCGCATGCCGATAGTGCTAGAAAGCCCCGTGTTCCTGCTTATCAAACCCCTTCCGAATTAGGAAGCCTTCCGCCGACATTGGCAGCCTCTGACTTCTTCGGTAAGTCCCGCCAGGCATATGAGGTTGCTAAGAAGATTCCTGAGACTCTAGCTCAGCTGCCGTGTTACTGCGAGTGCGATAGAAGTTTTGGACACAAGAGTTTGCACACCTGTTTCGTGGATGATCATGCTTCACACTGTGCTGTATGCGTTGACGAAGCACTCCTGGCCTACAGGCTCCAAACAGATGAGAAGCTGACTCCGGAGCAGGTAAGAGAAAAGATCATCGAGAAGTACGGAGCTGAGCATCAACACTAGGAAGGTCTCGAAGATGAAGCGACAGATACTCCTCGCTCTTGCATTCGCCTTAGTGCTGACAGGCTCGGCCGCCGCTCATGACCTGTTCATGAAGCTCGATTCTTACTTCCTGTCTCCAAACAAGAGCGCCAATGTAAGACTGCTTAATGGAACCTTCCAGAAAAGCGACGGCGTTATTGCTCGCGATCGCTTACGAGATATCAGTGTTAGTGGACCCAATCTAAGCGGACCTATCAACCAGTCTGTGACGTGGCGCGACGAAGGCGAAACCACGCTAATGACCATAAAAACTGGAGGCCCTGGAACCTATCTCGTTGGGGTTTCCACCAAACCGAGAGAAATTGATTTGAAGGCCGCGGACTTCAATGATTACCTTCAACACGATGGCATTCCCGATATTCTCTCGGAGCGCCAGAAAAACAATGAACTAGATAAGAATGTTCGGGAGCGATACTCGAAGCACGTCCGGGCAGTGTTTCAGGTTGGAGACAAGCTCTCCGACGATTACAAGAGGGAATTGAATTATCCCGCCGAGGTTATTCCGCAGGAGAATCCTTATAGGCTAAAGGTCGGAGATACGATCAATCTTCTCTGCACAGTCGACGGTCGTCCAGTGCCGAATCAGTTCGTTATGGCCGGGTGGGAGTCGCGTGACGGGATCCTGCACTATCTAAGCGAGCGCACTAACGGTGCCGGTCTTGCTAGTTTCAAACTCGTTGGCGCCGGCAAGTGGTATGTCAAATTCATTCACATGACGGCGCTTTCCCAGTCCAATCTCAATTATGAGTCGAAATGGGCCAGCCTGACCTTCGAAATCCAAAACCGAAAAAGAGGTTCATGATCAGTAGCGTACTTGTCGCACAACGCTTGGTTCGCAAAACGCTGCTGGTGGCGATAGCAATGGTGCTGTCGACCAACGTGGTACTTGCTCAAAACGCCGCGAAGGACAAAACAACTCTGGAAGGACAGTTGGTCTGTTCTGAGTGTTGGTTTGAGGCTGATCGAAAGACGACAGCTTATGGGACCCCGGCCGACATCCAATGCGCCATAGACTGTGCCGTAAAAGGCATTCCCCCTGCTGTGGCGGTCAAACATGGAGAAGAATTCCGCCTTTACCTGATCGAACCGGGCCAGTTCAAGCAGAACAGCGAAGAGTGGTTAACCTACATCGGAAAGTGGGTCCAGGTCACAGGAAGCGTTAATTCAAAAAAAGAAAAACAATACGTTGCAGTCGACGAGATTAGAGTTCAGACAACTCCGCAGGAACAAGTTCAGAACGCGGCTGTGCTGGGCTTTGATCCGGACCTGAGGCTAAAGGATCTGTTTGGTGTGGAACAAGCACTAAGCGCCTATCGCGGGAAGATCGTGGTACTGAACTTCTGGGCGACTTGGTGCATTCCCTGCCGCAAAGAAATGCCGGATTTAGCTGCCATTCAAAACCAATATGCAGCTTTGAATGTCCAGGTGATCGGCGCAAGCGCAGATCCTCTCGCCGATAGAACAAAAGTATTGCAGTTCATCAAGGACGTTCATATTAATTTTCCTGTTTGGCTGGGCGCTACTACCGAAGATATGAAGCGCTTTGGACTCGGCCCAGCGCTTCCCGGTACAGCAATCATAGGTCGTGATGGCAAGATCCTTTCGCTTAAGTCGACTGTAATTACGCGAGGCGAACTCCAAAAAGAGATTGATACTCTATTAGCCTCGGACGCGAAATCCGTGAAGGGTGAGATTGCCGCAGCCCGGAGGGAAACTCTGGAGGCTTCGTTGGTTCCCAGTTGA
>DASSCG010000171.1:0-6106 GCA_035697925.1 Pyrinomonadaceae bacterium | reverse complement strand
GATGATTCAGCGGGAACTTCTCCGACAATCGTAACCAGCGACCGCTTGGTAACCATGGCCAAAGCTTACGGAGCCGCCATGGTCGGCAGCAGTTACAACGAACCACTAATCACAGCCGAATGGGCAGTTGAAGTATTCAAGAAGGCACGACCAGAAGGATTCAAAACCGCCTTCATCTCAAATGGAAACGCGACACCGCAGGTTCTTGATTATCTGCGGCCGTGGACGGACTGTTACAAAATCGATCTGAAGTCCATGAACGACAAAAACTACCGGCAGCTTGGCGGGGTGGTGGACAACATCCTGGACACAGTGAAGATGGTCCATGAGCGAGAATTTTGGGAAGAAATCGTCACCCTGGTAATTCCTGGCTTCAATGACTCGGAGGATGAACTGCGGCGCGCGGCAGACTTTATTGCCGCTGTTTCGCCTGACATTCCTTGGCACGTCACTGCTTTTCATCAGGATTATCGAATGACGGAAAACGCCAACACGAGTGCTGAACAGCTCATTAGAGTATGTGAAATTGGCCGCGAGGCAGGCCTGCGGTACATCTACGCGGGAAATCTCCCTGGGAGAGTTGGACGTTGGGAAAACACTTACTGTCCCTCATGTGACGAGCTGCTGGTCAAACGCTACGGTTACCTAATTGAACAAATGAACGTTACGCCGGCAGGAGAGTGTCCTGCTTGCCGCACGATTATTCCCGGCATCTGGTACTAGCGGAGCCACGGAGAAACGGCACGGAGACACGGGGACACGGAGACAGGGAGGACGCCTGCAGGCGAAGGAAATCAAAAATCAAAGATCAAAAATCAAAAATGGAAAATGGAAATGCGCAGGAGCGACCCCAAGGGAACCCTCCTGCGCAACGTCTTTATTCGAACGCCTATCTAGGCGATGGACTCGGAGTCGCCGCTCTGGGAGAAGGTGTGGGCGTCGCTGGCCCCTTGGAAATTGGGGTGCCTTGATGGAACATCGCCATCCACTTCCCATCGCGCTTGGCCCATATGGTTGAATGTCGTTCGGCAGGTCCGGGACCCGGCATTTTAACCTGGTAAGTTACTAATTCCGCATCTGCATCAAACGGCACTGACTTGAACTCGCTCAGTTGTGCTCCCGCGAAATTAACCCGCCGAACGCCTGCTATCGTACCGGCTTTATCATAAACCCCGTCGGGTTCAACATCGATTGCTTCCGGTGCCAGGAAAGCAGCGAAGGCATCGTAATTCTTCGCTTTCAGCAATTCCCAGAGGGCCTTTTCAGTGGACAAAGGATCTGCGGGTGCCGCCACGGGTGTAGGACTCGAGGTCGGAGTAGGAGTGGCTCTGGCTGGCGAACTCGTGGGAGCTGGCGCAGGCGACGGAGCTGTGGTTGCCAAAGTCTCTTGATGGTAGGCTGCTACCCACTTGCCGTTGCGATTAACCCATGCCGAACTTGCCCTCACCGACTGGGGTGCGAACTCCTTACCCTGAAACTTGCCTTTTACGTTGACGTGGTAAGTCACTACCACGGCGTCTTTATCGATGGGCAGATACTTCCAATCGGAGAACGTCACTTCTGTCGGTTCGTATTCTTTGACGCCGGCAATAGAACTCGCCTTGTCATGTAAGGCATCTGGAAGGACCTCAACCTGATTGTCAGCCAACATGCTGGCAAAAGCGTCGTAGTCTTTGTTCTTGATCGTATCCCAGATAGCTTTTTCTTTAGCAATTACATCCGCCTCAGACAATGCGATCGAGGCTGGTGTTGCCGTGGCGACGCTATTCGTCGGCGTGGCCTCTCTATTGGTTGGCGGAGCGGTACAAGCTGCAGCCATCACCAACAACAGTAAGACTGCGTAACTCTTCTTCATCAGAGACACTCCTGGCTAGGGCTGGTAGAACTTTCCGCGCCGTTCTATTCCAAAAGCATGAAGCAGTCAAGCGGTTTTGGTTTGTCCTGTTCCGGTGTTGGTCTGCAAATTAGCTGCGCGAAAGCAGGCTGGCGTGGGTTGAACTCTCTGGGGTCCCAGTGTTTGGAGGATATCAGGGTGCGTTGAGGACGTGTCAACTGCAGATGTTTCTGCAAGCGAACCGCAACAACGAGTCCTATTGTCACTAGTATAAAGGTTTAACTGGCGAGATTATCCGAGATACCGGACCCGGAAGGTCGGACTAGGCGCAGTGGCCAAGGCCTCGACTTAAGGCCCAACACGCCGCTTTAAGCTCTTGGTTAGAGGACGGAAGAACCAGTTTGGATTAGAAATAACCCGGATTTACTGAGGGCCGAAAGACTTCCGAATGAACAGCCGCGAGGCTGGAATTCAGATAACCGCTATGCCCATTGACAGAGGGAAGCTGTCGGGATTATTGTCCGAGAATTCGGACCCGAGTGGAAGGCCCCTCGGCAACGGCTGAAAATGGATTTGAAGTGATTTGGCCTTCAACTCGCCCTCCGCTGGTGCGGTTGACCCGCAGTCTTTCGTAAAGGAAAAGGAGAACCCCCGATGATTCGAGCTTTTAGAATCTCAACCTCCATCGTCCCATTATTGCTCACCGCCCTTCTAATTCAGGCAGGTCTGATATTAACGGCCGCTCAAACCCAAAAGGCGCGTGCCTCGGCGGATGAGGATGGTCCCTTATTCAGTGAATATCGCAGCGTGAAAATCGGTATGACCACCGAGGAAGTGCGTAAGAAGCTAAGCAACCCGACCGACAAGAGCGACGAGCAAGACTTTTTCATATTCAGTGAAACTGAGTCGGCTCAAGTGTTCTACGATAAGTCGCACAAAGTTTTTGCTATCTCCGTCAACTTCCTGAATGGTGCACGCGATTTACCTACTGCCAAGGGAGTATTCGGTTCGGATATACAACCAAAACCTGATGGTTCAATTTATAAAATGGTGCGATACCCGAAGGCCGGCTGCTGGGTGTCTTTTAGCCGGACGGCCGGGGATTCGCCATTGACCACGGTGACGGTGCAGAAAATCGAGTAGGATCTAATGCCGCCGTTATGGCACCCGGTTCACATTAGTCTCGTTGGATTCATTGTTGGATCGAAGGTCGCACCTCAGAGTTTGGCTTAGCCTCTCCGTTCCCCTAAAGGCAAAGAGCGCTCGCGACTCGAAGCTCCCGAGCCTTCGCTAAACTGATTAAGCAAAGTGACTGTTCGCGAAAGATCGAGAATCCCTGTCTAAGGCCCCCACCTGCTTACCAAACGTCTCGTCATACCGTCCTCAGAGATCCCCCCGATCTGCCTCATAAGCTACAATGCCGATCGGAATGATTCAGCTTGAGGAACCAACTCGGATAACCCTACCCGAGCGCGCACGCCTATCGAAGGCAATTAAAGAACAGGCGCTGAACGTCGGTTTTGACAAGGTCGGCATTGTTCCAGCCGTTGAGTTGTACGCCGAACGTGAACGTCTACGCGAATGGTTGGATCGTGGATTCCAGGGCGAGATGCATTGGATGGCTCGCGATCCTGATAAGCGAACCGACCCGCGCCTTCTTTTCCCGAGTGCCCGTTCGGTGGTTGTCGTCGCGCTGAACTATTACACGCCTCATCAACACTCAGTTGATACCCAGACCGGCAAAGTTTCACGTTACGCATGGGGAGACGATTATCACGATGTAGTCGGCACAAAATTGAAAGCACTGCTGGGATGGATCGAGAAATTGGTCCCGGAAACCAAAGGCAAAGTTTGTGTCGACATTCAACCTATGATGGATAAAGTCTGGGCCGCGCGCGCCGGATTAGGCTGGATAGGAAAACACACGAATCTAATCACGACCGATTTTGGATCCTGGGTTTTTCTCGGAGAGCTACTGCTGGACATCGAGCTGGAGTACGACAGCGACCAGGTAGAGGACCACTGCGGGAGCTGTACGCTCTGCATTGAGTCTTGTCCCACCGGTGCACTTAATGAACCCTATGTGTTGGATTCCAACAAATGCATTTCGTATGCAACTATCGAGTTGCGCGAACCTGAGATACCGCCTGCAGTTGGTGACAATTTGGAAGGCTGGCTGTATGGCTGCGACATCTGTCAGGACGTCTGTCCCTGGAATCGATTTGAGTCACCTACGGTGGAAACTCGTTTCCAGCCACGCTTGGGCAATCTAAACGCTGAACTCTCAGAGATTCTGAATCTAACTCCGCAGGTCTACAGCGAACGCTTTCGTGGAAGCGCAATGAAGCGAGCGAAACTTGCCGGGCTCCAACGAAACGCTCGCACACTATTGTCAAACCGGGACATGCAGGCGCCGTAAATCTCAAACTTCCGCCAAGTCACATGAAATAGTGCGCGGGTTGTTACCTTCAAAAATATGAAAATACAAATCAAATTGTTAGTAGTGGGTTTAGCTTGTTGTGCCTTCTTGCTTACATCCTGGCGCCAAATTCAAGCACAGACCCCAAAAACTCCTGCAGATCTACACCGGATAGCCGCCGAATATTACAACTGGCGCAATCAGAATTTCCCGGTCTCCTCCAGCGACGCTGGTTTACATAACTGGGATAACCGGCTGACCGATTATTCGCTCTCGGCGGTCCTGGCGCGACGTCTTCACGTGAAGGAATTGCTGGCCTCGGTGCAGGCAATGCCCACTGCGGATTGGAGTAAGGAAGATCGCATTGACTGGCTGCTCTTCAGAGCACAGCTTGAAAGCGTCGTGTTCTTTAACCGCGTGATTGATTTTGAGCAGACGGATCCACAGCTTTACGTTAACGAATGCAGCAATGGTATTTTTTCATTACTCAAGAAAGAGTACGACACACCTCGCAATCGAGCCGTGAGCGCTACTGCGCGTCTAAAGCAGATGCCGGCTTTGGTAGAACAAGGCAAACAAAACCTGACCCGACCCGTGCGCCTGTACGCGCAACTTGCAATTGATTCCGCCCGCTCAATAGATAGCCTGTTTACCGATAGCTTGATGACTTTGGCTAAGGACTTGTCACCAACTGAGAAAAATGAGCTCGTGAAATCTCGTGATGCTGCACTCACCGCCCTGCATGGCTTTGCGGATTGGTTGGAAAGGCGTTTGCCTGGAATGGTCCCATTCAAGCCGATGGGCGAAGAAAACTATAATTACATTTTGAAGAACATCTATCTCCTGCCGCTCGACGCGAAACAGGTGGAAATGCTGGGCCAATCGGAACTGGCGCGGTATCGCGCTTTGGAGTCGCTCCTTACTGACCCTTCACTCGCCGATCCTGATCCGTCGCGAAGCAAGAACATTCCCCCTGACCAGCAAGCATTCTTGAAAGCATACGAGAGCCGTCAGGAGGAGATGATCAACTTCCTCAAGACCAACAAACTAATATCAGTTCCCGAATACCTGGGTCCGTTTTACATTCGTCAACTTCCAGAAGCCTTCAAACCTACGAGTCCCGGAGGCTTCATGAATCCTCCGGGAATCTACGATAAGGATCCGAGTGGTTTCTATTTCATTCCCACCTACAATCCAGCAAGTAAGAATTTCTACATTCGCGCTGCGATCGAGGATCCACGACCGATCCTGGGCCACGAAGGTATTCCCGGCCATTTTCTTCAACTTTCCATAGCCAACCATGTGCCTAATGAAATTCGGCGACAGCATGGCGATGGGATTTTCGTCGAAGGCTGGGCGCTGTATGGTGAAGAGATGTTGATGCGCACCGGCCTCTACCCCAACAATTCACCAGGGCAGGGTCAGATCCTCCGTCTCTCACGTTATCGCGCAGCGCGAATTGGAGTTGATGTGAATTTACACACGGGCAAGTGGACGTTTGATCAGGCGGTGAATTACTTCATGGAAGCGGGGGGTCTGGATCGCGAAGCCGCGACGGGCGAAGCTGCCGGCGCCGCGGCAAGTCCGACGCAGAAGATTACTTACATGGTTGGTAAGTGGCAGATTATGCGACTGCTGGGTAAGTATCGCGACAAGCATGGCGCGAATTTCCGTCTAGGCCAGTTTCATGACGACCTTTTGAGGAATGGCAGTTTGCCGCTATCGATTGAGGAGTGGATCCTGCTTGACGATCGAAGTTCGCTGGATCAAGCGCTGCGATAACCTATCGAGCATCAAGGCTTTCTCGGAATACTTTCGCAGAGGGCTTTTTTGGGTCATTTCGTGTTGATTCG
>DASSCG010000170.1:0-5092 GCA_035697925.1 Pyrinomonadaceae bacterium | reverse complement strand
CATAGCAATCGTTGCCGGCGAGAACCGTTTGTCAGCTTACGCATTCAATCGCGATAACATCAAAAGCGTGGACGCGACACTGAATCTCACCGGCGCGAGTAGCCTGACACGGAAGGGTACTGCTTACGTGCTCGCAATAGGCATTAATACTTATGCGAATAAGCAATACAACCTCAAGTACGCCGTGGCAGACGCCGAAGCATTTGGCGAAGAGGTGCAACGACAACAGCAGCAGATTGCAAACTATTCGCATATTGAAGTTGTGTCGCTGATGGATGATCAGGCCAAGAAAACAACTATTCTGTCGGCCCTGCGACGTCTCGCAGGAGTTGAAGAAGGAGCGGTCGCCGATGAGCCTGCACTCCGGAACTTGAAGGCCACCGAACCTGAGGATGCAGTTTTCATTTACTTCGCAGGACATGGAACCGCTCAGGGCCAGCGCTTTTATCTGATTCCGCACGACCTGGGTTATACCGGAGAGCGTACTGAACTCGATGCCGCGGGCTTGCGAACCATGCTCGAACACAGCATCTCGGATGAGGAACTAGAGCGGGCAGTTGAAGGCATCGATGCGGATAAATTATTGATGGTCATTGATGCCTGCAATTCCGGGCAGGCACTCGAAGCTGAAGAACGGCGGCGCGGTCCGATGAACTCGAAAGGTCTGGCCCAACTGGCCTACGAGAAGGGAATGTATATTCTCACCGCTGCGCAGAGTTATCAGGCCGCTCTGGAGGTCTCGCAACTTGGACATGGCCTGTTGACTTACGCCCTTGTCGAAGAAGCGCTGAAGGAGCGCGCAGCAGATGGCGATCCCAAAGATGGACAAATCGTAGTGCGAGAATGGTTCGACTATGCAACGACGCGCGTACCCAACATGCAGCTTGAGAAGTTGAAGGCCGCGCGTGATCTGGGTATAGGTCTTTCCTTCGTCGAACCCGATGCCAAACCGATTTCAGCCGCTCCCTCCGCTGAACAGCGGGTTACCCAAACGCCACGTGCCTTTTACCGGCGCGAATCAGAAAACCTACCATTAGTCGTCGCCAGGCGATGAAGGAAGTCCGCTTCGTGCGATATTTCAGGCGCGATTCGTAGGGAAAACAATCGTGTCATCGATTCTCAAGCGGCCTACCTTTTCCTTCCACGAGTGAGGTGTAGCGGTCTATCGGAAGTTTTGTGAAGCGCTCAACTTTACGGCTGGGCAAAGGCCAATGCACCTCCACCCAATCCACCTTGCTAGCAGTGTCGAGGCCGAGGACCTCGCGGGAATCGTGAGCAGAAAGATAGCTGCCGCCGCCTGTCTTCAATCTCGTCCACTTCTTAGCTCCCGCCGACCAAATGATTCGCGCGCCGATCCCGTCGCGGTTGGATGTGACGCCCTGCAGTTTCAGACCTACCCAATGCCTCCCGCGGCCTGCATTGTTTCGTAGCAGCAACGGTGCACCGCCATTAATCCCCACGAGGGCATCAATCCGTCCGTCGTTATTGAAATCGCCAGCAGCTAGCCCACGCGCAGAGAAGGATCTGGCGAACACAGGCCCTGCACGGGAGCTGATGTTACGCAACCTGCCTTGGTCGTGACCGAATAGAAGAAGCGGCTCTTTGTAGCTCACCGACCGGATGCGCGTCTCGACGCGATCATCCGGATGACCATTGGCCACTAACAGCTCCACATCACCGTCATTGTCGATGTCGAAAAGCTTCGATCCCCACCCACTCAGGTAATAGGTTGCGCTTCCCAGCTCGCTGCCGAGAGCCAGATCAACAAACATCCCAAAGCCAGTATTGCGATATAACGAGAACATCTCGCGGTCTACATTGGCTACGAACAAGTCCTGCCAGCCATCCCCATCGATATCCGCAGCGTCGACTCCCATCCCCGAACGGGTCTGACCATTGAGGCCCAACGCCACTTCGGCGAACAAGCCGACTTCCTCCCAGTAATTGTTTCCGCGATTCACGAAAAGGAAATTTTCTACCGTGTCGTTGGCGACGAACAAATCCATCCGCCCGTCATTGTTGATGTCGGTGGCTACCACGCCGAGCGCCTTTCCCAACGCCCGGCCTACGGCCGTGCTCCCACTGACCTCGACGAAAGTGCCGTCTCCGTTGTTATGAAACAGCAGACTGGCGGTCGGCATGAGCATGCGGGGAATGCAGTAGAAGGACTGACCGAGTTTCTCGTCTCCGCAAAAGACCCGCATGTCCGGGGCGTACTCCACAAAACGGCACACGAACAGGTCCAACCACCCGTCATTGTCATAGTCGAACCAGACAGCACTGGTGGTCCATCCAGGTGCAGCGAGACGGGCTCTGGCGGTCACGTTCGTAAAGGTTCCGTCTCCGTTGTTACGGTAGAGCAGGCCGCCGTTGTAACCAGTCACCAGCAGATCAGGATCGCCGTCGTTGTCATAATCGCCAACCGCCACACCCATTCCGAAGGAGCCGCCAGCCACGCCGGCTCTGTCGGTTACGTCTGTGAACGTGCCATTACCATTGTTACGGTAGAGAGCGTTCTTGAGCGGTTTCTTCGGCTTGTAGAAATCGGAAGGACCGCTGTTTACAAGATAAATGTCCACCCATCCGTCGTTGTTATAGTCTAGGAATGCACAACCGGGTCCGAGAGTTTCCGGCAAGTACCTTTTAGATGACATAGCATTGTCGTGGACCCAGCGGATACCTGTTGCACGAGGCAACAGCTCTTCAAAGAGTGGTCGGGATTCCCGCACCGGTTCCCTTGCGAGCACAATCTGACAGATAGCAAGCGCCAAAACTGCAAGGATATATCGACCAGGCCTAATCATTCCTAAACTCTTTCGGTCCCTTTCCACCTAAGTTTCACAACGACTCAGTGCGGATTCCGCTGCGTACGCCAAATTAAGTATCGCTTCAGGTATTCCGGTCGTTTGCTGATCAGTTGTTCATAAGCTTGTTGGAGCACCTCCATAGGCAGGGCGTCCGCATTCTGATTCGAGGGTCCATTCAAATAGATCAAACCAGGCAACTCCGGTATCAGCTGAAACTCTGATTCGGGAAACGGATCTCCTTCGCGACCGCCTATCCGGTGGTTGGTCAGAGCAGCATGAGGAATCTCAAGCGGTGCACGTTTCGGCATGTGGCACGCAGCGCAGTCATCTGTTCCGCGACGGCGAGCGCGCTCCGCGAGGGAGAGTGTGCAGCTTGTCTCCTTATGGCACGTGAGACACTTGCTGCGATAATAATCAGCAGCAGCTTCGGCGGGCACCTCTTCATGCGGGTTATGACAAGAGAGGCAACTCAACCGTCCCTGACTCTTCAAATAACACTCGCTTGCCTTCAGTGAAAAATGGTGGTCCACGAGATCTGATCTCGGTGGATCGTTTCTCTTCGGCAAAATCGTGAAAATGGCAAGAGTTTCGCGGAGCGGTCTTCCAGGACGAAAATCACAAAAGTCTTTGCCAGGTTGGAGGAGGCGCAGGTCTTTCCCCTGGTGACAGCTCATGCAGATATCTTCTGCTAACTGTGAAGGAAGTTTAGCCGGGTTCACGATAGAAGTGTCCAACCCGCCCGATAGCTTAATCCCTTTTCTGCGCTCCGCTACGTGCAATTGACCTGGTCCATGACAGTTCTCACAACCGATCGCGACTTCCTGATTCTTGGCGGCCGGGCTGGGAACCGCCTGATCTCCCTTACTTGCTAATAGCAATTTAGAGTTGGTATGACACGTCAGGCATCCGCGGCTAATGGGCCGGTCAAAACCGAATTCAGCGAGCTCATAACCGGGCGAGAGATCCCAACGCTGTCTCTTAGAGTAGAAAGAAAGGGGTGCCTGAAAGAGATAGTGACGACGACTCACCAGATAAGTCTGGCCGTGAAGACCGGAGCCAATCACATATTCCAGCTTGTGCTTGTCTGTGATGAAATAGCTTGAGACTGAATAGTATTCTCGCTCGCTCTGATAGAGATCCGATCCCTCTCTAAAAACTGTGTACGCGCGATTGAAAAGAGGGCTGACAACAGTGATCGAAGCCGGCACCTTTTCTAATTGATCGGCGTTACTGGCCAATCCCATAGAACGGCCCATGGGCGTGCGGATGTAGGATTGATAGATCTTGCTGTGACAGAGCGAACATTCTCTCGATCCAATGAATGACACATTAGAGGTTGTGTTTCGGAACTGGACTGCCGTGGGGTGGTCTGCTAATGCGAGCTGCCAGCCCGCAACTACCCAGACTCCAAGAATGTAATAAGCAAGTCTCACCTTTGTTTAATGCCGTCCCAAACCTTGGATTGCATGCAGTCCGCAGGGTCCGCACTTGAGAAAGGAAGATGACGAATGCCCTGCGAGACTTTAATGCTCACACGCCAATCGGCGTGCTGGCTTAGTCCTCAGGATTCGCAGATGTTTGGAGTCGACAACAAACCTTAACGCTGGCCAACAGTCGGTGCCCGGCCACTCCTGATCGCCAAGATCTCAGTGCCAACCACAAACTTAGTCGTGTTGGTGGCGTCATCAACCACAGACAACTTCGCCAGCACAGCTCTAAAGCTGCCGTTCCAAGTCGAACTTGACCAGTCATTATTCCCACGGCCACCTGGCGATACGACGGCAATCACATTTCGAAACGCGTTGTCCTGCTCGATGAATGGCAAGATTTCCCCTGCTCCGGGCTGTAACGTTCGCTCTGTAGAAGCGAGGATTCTGCCGAAATCAAAGGCGTCACGGATCGCCATACGAACGAGAATGGGCTCGTCGCCGACATTAGAAACCATGAGTACCGCACGCTCGCCAGGGGACACGGCAACCGAGGGGGTGCGAGGGCTCCCTTTGATCGCGACGGGACCGGCGACCAAAACCGGAACGGGGGGTGGAGGTGGTGTCTGTGCTAAGCTACTTTCTAATGGCCGAGTCCAGGCAACATAGAGCAGGGCCAAGATCGCGCCCGCCACGATCCATTTTTTGTGGCTCATTGTCATTATTCGCCGATGAAAATGACGGGTCCACTTATTTGCGTTCATAGAAGTGATCTCTGTCATCGGATTGCCTCCCTATCTTGAAACAACTCCAGTTGTTGGAGCGTGATGAGTTTGAAAATAGGCTGGTCAGACGGAG
>DASSCG010000169.1:0-3806 GCA_035697925.1 Pyrinomonadaceae bacterium | reverse complement strand
TCCGCCACAATGGGAACTTGGTGTGGGTTATATTGGCTATCCTTTGGCGAGCGTCCGGAAAATTTTATCCCAGCCGGGTTCCTACTGTTTTTCTTGCCAGCGTTGATTCCTCATCAACGCCATCCAGATTTTCCAGGCTATTATCGGGTCTTTGGCATGTTGACGGTGTTGCTAGCAGTGTTGATCCTCTCGCATTGGAGTGGAGGCAGCTATCTCCGCTTCTCTGCCAAAAATATCGAAACAGGTTATCAACTGGTCGGGTTTATCCTCGCAGGATTCTCGATTTGGATTGGGGCACGCTGGAAATGGCCAGCTCTGACGAACTTGGGTGGGACCTTTTTTGTGATCGATCTTTACACCAAGTTCTACGACTGGTGGTGGGACTGGATGCCCAAGTATCTCTTCTTCCTAACTCTCGGGCTCGTGGCTATCCTGCTGCTGCTGATCTTTAAGCGGCTCAGAACCCAGCTTATGCAGGAGGCCCTCGCATGAACTGGCGAAGGCTCGGAGCGAGTGTCGGTTTATTAGTTTTAACCAATGCAGTGGTCTTGGCCGGTGTCGCCTACAACCGGTCTGGTGAGCCCGAGGTGGAGATCACGCTCACTGAGCGAGAATTGCCAGTGGCCCTCGGCACATTCGGCGGCCGCGACGAGGACACGGGGCTCGCCCTCCATCTCCGATGGCAAAGCCCAAATAGGCGCTGGCATTCCGATCGGCATGAATCAGGGCCCACATGGTTTGATCAAGCCAAACTCGAGGCCCTGGGATACGACTGTTCAATTCCTCTCTCCGACCCCGACGCGTCACTGCATTACGATCGGCAGTTGCCACGGGAAGTCTATGTGGTCTTGGAATACGGAGGACATGCATGGGCTGATTGGCTAAAGGAATGGGAACGAGACCTTGCCTTTACCGCTGTACAGGTGTCAACGGGGAAAGACTCACAAAAGGACTTAGACAGACACAGAGAAGTCTATGAGCGTTTGCCGAAAACTGCGGCTCGTCTAGTGGCTATTGATGTTGGGAATGACGCGGGACAACTTCGACAACGATATTCCGAACCTCATCGCTTCATCATTGCGCGAGCTCAAGTACGATTGGCGCTTGTGCGTGAGGGAAAGTCTGAATCAGGTGAACGATATCCGGCGAGTTTGCGTGGACATGTGACACACTTGCTCACCGACGATATTCACGTGCCCTACGAATGGCAAAGTGAGCTCACTCGGATCACTGAAGGAAAGTCGATATATAAGAACTTCTGGAATTCGTTTGATTGGCAAGCAGAGCCCAAAGAGCCTCGGTATGAAGTCACGTTGCGATATGGAAAGCGGCACGAGCCCTGGATCACGGCAGTTCGACCGCTCCGAACTGCTTCGTAGGACCACCATCTCAGGCTCCACTGAGGAGACTGGACCGAGTTCGCAGAAACCGCGGGTCGCGAATCAGGCTGCGAAGGCAACCCCTTGAATTCCAAAGCGGAGCAAAGGCACCAACGATGGTTGGTTCCTTCGCCTCCACCATTTTTCAACTGTTTTTGAATCTTGAGGCCTATCGCTAGCTAAGTGTGTTGGACGGCGTTCTCAATCATCCTTTTGGCGATCTCACGCTCACCCATGATTACAGTTTGTGCGCCATGCCGCTTCAAGTGCTCGACTTCCACGTCAGAGTGTGCGCGCGCCACGATGGGAAGGGCGGGGTTCATTTGGCGTGCACGAGTAATGGCTTGCCCGGCTTCAAATACGTTCGGAATTGCGCTGATGAGCATCTGCGCATGCGCCACATCGGCAGCTTCTAGCACCCCGGGCGCGCTGCCCTGACCCAGGATGGCCGGAACGCCTTCCGCTTGCAGACGTGCAATAATCGCCGGGTCATTTTCGATAACGACGACAGCTCGGTCCGCCCGTCGTAACGCGGCGCCCACGATCTGCCCGACACGCCCATGGCCCACTAAAATGACATGGTCTTTTAGCGCAAGGGGACGGGCCGCAAGCAAGCCGACTGGAGTTTTATGACGGAGTCGCTCCAGCGCCGAGAACAGGAGAGGGTTAAGCATGATTGATAAGATTGCACCTGCCAGAATGATGTCACGCCCTTCTAGCGACAATAGCTCCGAAGTGACCCCGAGCTGTGCCAGCATGAAGGCGAACTCTCCGATCTGCGCCAGGCTGGCTGAAATAGTCTGGGCAATGCTTCGGGAATGTCCGAACAAGAGGACGATCACCCAGGCGATGGATGACTTCCCGATCACGATGATCAGTAGCGTAGCCGCTACCGCGACTGGATGACGCAGCAAGGTACTAGGATCAAGCAACATGCCGACAGATACAAAAAACAACACAGCAAATGCGTCTCGCAGCGGCAGCGTACCCTCCGCAGCCTTATAACCCAGTTCCGATTCATTCAAAACCAAACCGGCGAAAAACGCGCCAAGGGCAAACGATACATCGAAGAGGACGGCGGAGCCGAAGGCGATGCCGAGGGCGATGGTGAGCACTGCGAGGGTAAAGAGCTCGCGGGACCCGGTTTCCGACACACGATCCAGCGCCCAGGGGATTAGGCGTTTCCCAATTATGAGCATTGAGGCGATAAAGAGGGCGATCTTTGCTAACATCCGTCCGACTTCGATGAGGAGCTTAGCAGGTTCCGAAAACGACGCTTCCGTGCCGTTCAGAACTTCCGCCAAAGCCGGAATGACAATTAGCGCGACCACCATGGCGATGTCTTCAACGACCAACCAACCCACTGCGATACGACCTTCTTCAGAATCGAGAAGGTTGTGATCTTCTAAGGCTCGTAAAAGGACCACTGTACTCGCCGTAGAGAGGGCCAAGCCGAAGATCAATCCCGTGCCATGAGACCATCCCAGTCCGTAGTGGGCCAGTCCCCACCCCAGGGCCGTAGCCATTAGAATCTGAAAGATTGCCCCGGGTACCGCAATTCTTCGGACCGCCCAGAGGTCCTCAATGGAGAACTGCAGGCCGACCCCAAACATCAGTAGTATCACGCCGACATCTGCCAGTTCCGGTGCAAGCGCGGGGTCCGCGACAAAGCCTGGTGTGAAAGGGCCAATCACTATTCCGGCGATCAAGAAACCCACTATGGGGGCGATGCCCAGCCGCCTTGCTATTAAGCCGAAGGCGAATGCCGCGACGAACGCGCCGACCAGCATGGAAATGAGTGGATGTGCATTGAAGAGATGCACGTGATCTTTATAATCGCAAGAGAACGTGGCAGGTTCGTGGATTAATGTACCAGTTGCGCTATAAGGAGTTTATTCATGTGCTTAGTGGTCATTGATCATCACTCAGCTCTTGTCGGGAGGTCTATTCCGCCCGATGAACATGAATCCCAGAAAAGCAGCAATCAATACGCCGGGCACTCCAATTTCCAGTGGAGACATCATGAAGCTCCTCTGAGTCAATATAAACGCATGTGTCAAAAGCAATCCACCAAGAAAGTACGCATATTGCTAATGATTGAAGCGGACACTATGAATGTACCAGGCTCATACTGTGTTCTCTTCTTCTGCTACCACGCTGCTACCAGGACAGGACAACTCAGCCCCATCTATCCCCATGTCGGGAGCATGCTGGTTTGTGGTTTCTCGTGGGGTTACCTTGTCTGAGGTTGGATTCTCGGAATTTCGTAAACCGCAGGTCGAAAATCAGGCCGCAAACGCAACGCCTTGAATCTTAAAGCGCAGCAACGGCATCAACGATGGTTGGGTTCCCTCGCCTCCACCTTTTTCGACCGTTTAAATCTTGAGGCTTCGAATCCCGAAGCCTCGATCACAATAAACCCGACGA